>CAZYSR010000070.1:0-9950 GCA_964649525.1 uncultured Gammaproteobacteria bacterium | reverse complement strand
GGATTATATAGACACAAACGAAAATTAAATGTAAATGGGTGCAAGTCAGCAAAATTGTGCACTTGCCTTACCGTAAGGCAACGAACGGTTTGCGCACTATGTCGAAGTCATCTGGGCGTACCACTAATTTTCTACACTGATGAGCATAAGCATTCGGCAGTTAGTGATTTAACCCTTCAAACTTTCAGCCGTAGATTACTCGGATCATACAAACAGGAAGGACCAACCTGGGCCGAATGCAGTTCGCCTAAGATTCCGATTTGCAATTCGGTTTCAGTATCCGCAAACTTTGAATCGAGGTACGTATACGCGATGTTCTTCTGAACCCTAAATCCATAGCCTCCTGAAGTGACAGAGCCCACGAATTGACCATTACAAAAAACAGGATCACCTGAGTGAGCCGAAGCATGGTTGCAGTCCACACTCATCACTACCAACCGCTTCTGTGTCTCCTGGTTGATCACCTTGCGCAACTCTTCTTTACCAACAAAGTCATCCTTTTCCATTCTGACGAATCGTTCAAGCCCAGCCTCGATTGGATTGAACTCGTACAGCAGGTCTGATTTCCAATGCAAGTAGCCCTTCTCCAAGCGCATTGATTCTGCAGCATATAAACCAAACTGCACTAATTTCAAATATTCGCCTGATTCCATCAGTAATTGATAGATTGAGATTAGATACTCGTTCGGAACATGAAGTTCGTAGGCCAATTCACCTGAGTATGAGACTCGCATTACCCACAACTTTATTTCACCAAAATGCACAAACCTGGCATGCATGGGTGGAAGCGTCTTGTGAGACCAATTATTCTCTGGAAATGCTGACTGCAACAATTGCCTTGATTGTGGTCCAGCCAATACCAGTGTTGTGTGAGTCTGCGTTTTTTCCACCAACTGCACCGAATCAGGCATGAACTTTTGAAGCCAATCTCGGTCATGCCACTCTGCTGCCGCAGCCGACCCATACCAGTAATGGTCCTCAGCCAATCGTGTTAGTGTCGCCTCAGTCAGGATGTTTCCATTCTCTGTGAGAAAGTAGCACAGTCTCACGCTCCCGTCCCGCTGCGGAATGGTACTGCATGTCATACGGTCCAGAAAAGCCCCGGTTCCCTCTCCTCTAATTTCATACCGATTGAAACCTGACACTTCCATCAACCCTACACTACCACAGATTCCCGCAACTTCTTGCGATACCACCTGTTGAGTCGGCGTAAATCGATAGGAATGTTGATCGACAAAATCTGAATTGGGCTTGAAGAATAGTACCCGCTCCCAGCCATTGACCACACCCCACTCACAGTTTTGCTGATCAAGCACTTCATATAGCGGAGTCGTACGCAACTGGCGAGCTGCTGCACGAAACTCATGTGGCAGGTGGTAATCGAACTCTAGTTGATATTCTTCAACCGCCTTCTGACAAGTTACATCAATGCTAGCCCAACTGGTAAAACGGCGAGGATCAAGATACCAGGCATCCCACTCACACTCACCATTCACCATGATTTGTGCCAAAACTTTTCCTAAACCACCACCCTCACCGATACCGGCTCTCAAACCCAGACAGGCAAAAGCGTTTGGAATACCGGGAATTGGTCCAACCAACGGTGCTCCGTCTGCGCTATAGGTAATCGGTCCATTTACAACAGTGTGAATCCCGACTTCGGTCAGGCTGGGCAATCGTTGAAATATTCGCTCCATGTTGTCCAGACATCGGTCCAATTCTGAAGGGCATAGTGATCTCGAAAAGTTGGGATCTATGCCATCAATCCCAAACAATCGACAGTCCTGCTCGTAGACACCAACCAGCAAACCATCCTTTTCTTGTCGACTATAGAAGTTGTCTCCCGGGTCTCGGATAATTGGAACACGAAAATCAAGAGCCTCAATTGCTTCCATTGGCTCCGTTAAAAAATACATATGTTCCATCGAAACAACAGGATGACTAACGCCGAGCATTGAACCAACTTCGTTGACGCGATATCCAGAGGCATTGACAATCATCTCACAGCAAATGCTTCCGTTTTTGGAATGGACTATGAACTCTCCGTTGGGTTTACGCGTAATCGCTTCAACTGGATTGAATCGGTAAATTTCAGCGCCTGCCTGACGAACTCGACGTGCCAATGCAAATACCAGTTGTGCCGGATCGATATCGCCGTCCAATGGGTCCCACCAGGCTCCCAAGAGCTCATGCGTCCGAATCAAGGGATGACGTCTGCTGACTTCATCCGCGTCAATGAATTCCGTATCGACACCCACTCCAGCTGCCATTCCGATATAGTGCCGGTATATATCAACCTGAGTTGGCGTGTATGCCAAACGCATGCCACCTGTGATGTGGTAATTGATGGGATATTCGGGGTCGGAAGCCAGTTCCCGATACAGGTCGATTGAATGGCGTTTAAGCGCAACCATCGTCTGGTTGGAACCAAACTGGGTAACCTGAGCGGCTGCATGCCAGGTTGATCCGGAAGTCAGTTCATCCCGTTCAACCAGAACGACATCAGACCAACCCTCTTGCGTGAGATGATAAAGCGTAGAGACTCCGCCAATTCCGCCACCAATTACCACCACTCTGGCATTGGACTTCATTGATCTAGCAATTTGCAGAAGTTAAACCGATACACCGCGTGGTCTTCGTTGTTGATAAGTCTTATTAAATTTCTGCTAGCGACAGAAACAGTGCCGAACGCAGCAATGTCACCGTAGTGGCATCAAGGTCCCAGAATCTCTTTCACCCAGTTTGAATCTTCAAGCCTGAAACACAAACGTTCGTGAAGCCGATCTTTGCGACCTTGCCAAAATTCTATGCGGTCGGCAATAATCTTGAAACCACCCCAAAAATCGGGACGTGGAACCGGCTGATCTTCAAACCGCTCCTCAAATTCACTGACTTTTTCGGAAAGATAACGGAAGCTGTCAAGAATCTCGCTCTGCGGAGAAGACCACGCTCCAATTTGGCTTCCTCGAGGACGGGAAGAAAAATACGCATCAGATTCTTCGTCAGAAACCACTTCGACGCGCCCTTCAACTCTGATTTGTCGATACAGTTTATCCCACCAAAGTACCGCACTAGCGAAGGGAGTGACGCCGATATCCTGCGCTTTTCGACTGCCATAGTTGGTGAAAAATACAAAGCCTTCAGGGCCATGTGCTTTCAACAGCACCTGTCGAGCGGAGGGCCTGCCTCCCGGTCCAACAGTACAGACAGTCATTGCTGTCGGTTCAATAAACCCAGCCTTTTTTGCTTCGTCAAACCAACTCTCAAATAGCTCGAATGGATCGGCATTCGGCTGAAATGAAGGTAAATCCACAGCTAGTTCAGCGCTGCACTATTGTCAATACTAGATACCGGCAACGCAGAGGTACTTGACCTCAACGTAGTCTTCGATTCCGTATTTTGAACCTTCGCGTCCAAATCCAGATTCTTTCATGCCGCCAAATGGTGCAACTTCTGTCGAAATGATGCCAGTGTTAATACCAACAATTCCATATTCAAGCGCTTCAGACATTCGCCAAACCCGACCAATGTCTCGGCTGTACAGATACGCTGCCAGACCAAACTCGGTAGCATTCGCCATTTCAATGATTTCGTCTTCATCACTGAATTTAAAGAGCGGTGCCAGTGGTCCAAAAGTTTCTTCATTGGAAACATCCATATTGACTTTAACGTGCTTGATCACAGTTGGCTGAAAGAAAGTTCCTCCGCGCTCATGTCGACTCCCACCAACAGCAACCTCGGCACCTTTTGCTACTGCATCATTAATGTGCGCCTCAACCTTTTCCACAGCCGCAACATCAATTAACGGTCCTACCTCGGTACCTTCTTCAAGTCCATCGCCAACTTTCATTTCGCTGACTGCACTCGCAAGTTTTTCAGCAAATTCATCATAAATATCTTCGTGTGCAAAAATTCGATTGGCACAGACACAAGTCTGACCGGCATTGCGATATTTCGACTGAATTGCACCTGTAACTGCCGCATCAATATCAGCATCATCAAATACGATGAAAGGGGCGTTGCCACCCAATTCCATTGAAACTTTCTTCACAGTATCAGCACACTGACGCATCAGTACCTTACCGACCTCTGTTGAGCCGGTAAAGGATAGTTTTCGCACCTTCGAATTTGAAGTCAGCTCTCCGCCAATTTGGCCGGACGAGCCTGTAACTACATTCAACACTCCAGCGGGTATGCCTGCGCGCTCCGCCAATTCACATAGCGCTAGTGCTGAATACGGAGTACTGCTTGCAGGCTTGATCACAATCGTACAGCCCGTTGCCAGTGCCGGACCGGCTTTACGAGTAATCATGGCTGAAGGAAAATTCCAGGGTGTGACTGCAGCACAAACACCAATTGGTTCTTTGATCACAACGATACGCCGGTCAGGTAAGTGGTGTGGAATGACATCACCATAGACGCGTCTACCTTCTTCAGCAAACCACTCGAAAAAGGAAGCAGCATAAGCAACCTCTCCTCTTGATTCAACCAATGGCTTACCCTGTTCAATGGTCATCAGTTTTGCCAGATCATCTTCGTTTTCCAGCATCAACTCAGCAAGCTTCTTCAAACAAACCGCGCGCTGCTTGGCGGTCTGTTTTCGCCAACTCTGAAAAGCAGTTTCAGCCGCGTCAATGGCACGTGCAGTTTCCGCTGCACCCAGTTTTGGAACGGTGCCGATAACAGCGCCACTTGAGGGATTGGTTACGTCCAAAGTGCCACCATCATCAGCGTCTACCCATTCACCATTGATGTAGCACTGTTGACGAAAAAGCGACTGGTCTTTCAAGTGCATCTTGATCATGATTTAAACTCCTAAATTCAGTTGAAAGCAGGGATTCCAGTTTGCGATCTACCCAGAATCAATGCGTGAATATCGTGTGTACCTTCATAGGTATTCACTGCCTCCAGATTCATGCAGTGCCGAATAACATGAAATTCATCACTGACGCCATTACCGCCATGAATGTCACGTGCCATGCGGGCGATTTCCAGTGCCTTGCCTGCATTATTGCGTTTCATCAAACTGATTAGTTCATGAGGTGCTCTGTCTGAATCCATCATTCTTCCCATTCTGAGAGAACCCTGCAAACCCAATGCGATTTCGGTTTGCATATCAGCCAATTTCTTTTGTACCAGTTGAGTGGCAGCAATTGGACGTCCAAATTGAATGCGATTCATCGCATAGTCCAGCGCCGACTGCCAGCAGAATTCTGCAGCACCCATTGCACCCCAGCTGATTCCATACCGAGCCATTGTTAAGCAGGAAAACGGTCCTTTGAGACCAAATGCATCAGGCAGAAGCATGTTGTCGGAAACAAATACATCGTTCATTACAATACTGCCGGTTGTCGAAGCCCTCAACGAAAACTTACCCTCAATTTTGGGAGTCTGGAGTCCATCTGCACCCTTTTCAATCAAAAAGCCCCGAATGACGTCATCATCGTCCTTGGCCCAAACCAGAAGTAAATCCGCCACAGGTGAATTGGATATCCATGTCTTCTCACCATTCAGTTGATAACCGTCACCAACCTTTCGGGCCCGGGTCGTCATGCTACCCGGGTCAGATCCATGATTGGGTTCTGTCAACCCGAAACATCCAATCATCTGACCACTCGCGAGTTCTGGTAGAAATCGATTTCGCTGCTCATCGCTTCCAAATCGAGAAATAGGATACATTACGAGTGAAGATTGCACGCTCATGAAAGAACGATAGCCACTATCAACCCGCTCAATTTCTCTTGCAATCAGTCCGTAGCTAACGTAATTCAAACCTGCACAACCATAGCCGTCAATTGTTGAACCGAGCAAACCGAGTTCGCCCATCTCCCGTGCGATTGCCGGATCAAAAATCTCTTCTCGATTGGCCTTCACAATTCGTGGCATCAGATTTTCTTCTGCATAACGACGAACAGTCTCCTGAATCATGCGCTCAGATTCGTCGAGCTGCTCATCCAGCAAAAATGGGTCAAACCAGGTAAACTGATTGGGTGATTCCTTTAACACAATTAACGCCTCCTAGGCGGCTTGCGGTGTGGTTTCTGGCTGACGCCAGGCATTCAATAGATCATCAACCTTGGGTTGAATTTCTTCAACGTGTTGTCGCTTGATGTGACCGTATCCCCGAATGAACTCAGGATAACTCACAAGTTCGATTGCCAAGCGATGATTATCAGCCGTTAGACCCGACATGATCTCATTCACAATCTGTTCATATTGATGAATTAGCTTTCTTTCCATTCGACGATCGTCCGAGCGGCCAAATGGATCAAACGGTGTACCACGTAAAAATTTGAATTTTGCAA
This sequence comes from uncultured Gammaproteobacteria bacterium, assembly GCA_964649525.1. Lineage (GTDB taxonomy): Bacteria > Pseudomonadota > Gammaproteobacteria > Arenicellales > JAJDZL01 > JAJDZL01. Next base: position 3,645 of record CAZYSR010000070.1, on the reverse strand, counting down.
GCATAGGCAACATTCTTTCCATCCACGGCCCGAATGTCGATTTGACCGGCAAACCGGTCACATTATCTTTTTTGCCAATGATGGGCGGTGCCATATGAAACCTGATCTGATAATCTCCCTCAAACTGTTGCTCTAGCTGCTTTCTGAATTCAGCCTCACTATAGAGCCTTGCAACCTCGTATTCATCTTTGTAAGCAAGCAATTTGTAGTAGTATCGAGCTACAGCCTCTGCAAAACCTTGCATTCCAGGTGCTTTGGACTCCTCAGCTTGAAGGGATTGTTGCACAAGTTTCCGATATCGATCAGCATAAGCATTATTCTGATATCGGACAAGCACTTTAGCTCGAAGTTCTATACGGTCCTGCAATGTAAGATTTGCTGTAGATTTGGATTCATCAGCTGCTGTGAATGCACCTCCTACCTCTCGATCAATGGAAGATTGATCGACCGCATACTGTCGACCACGATGTAGCGCTTGCTTATTCATTTCGACTGAGCGCGCATTCAGTTCGATAGCCCGTTCAATTGCTTCGAGTGAGATTGGCAAATAGCCCTTCTGCAATGCAATACCGATCATAAAGAAATTGGCGGCAATCGTGTCACCAAACAAATGCTCTGCATAGTGATTTGAATTGACAAAGGTCAACTGATTTGCATTGACTGATTTTTCTATGACTGACTGGAGTTCTGAACCAGGGAATTTCAGATCACTGATCCGGGTGAAATCGCCGGACATCATTTTGTAATTGTTGACAACGGCCCGCGTGCGTTGTGGATCTGCAGACAATAGCACCTTGTCTGATGCAGAAACTACAAGGTCACCACCAATAATTAGGTCCGCACCGCCATTGGCTACATGCATCGACGAAATGTCATCGGGGCTCTGTGCAATGATGAGGTTGCTGAGGACAGAACCACCTTTTTGAGCAAGTCCGGTCATGTCAAGCACAGAACAGCCTAGTTCATCAAGGTGAGCTGCCATACCCAAAATTGCGCTCAGCGTAATCACACCGGTACCCCCAACTCCGGTTACAACGATGCAATACTCTTTGTCAATTGATGCGACCTCCGGCAGTGGTAATTGTTTCGGATCTAAGCTTGGGGCGGTTTGTACCTTGACCGGTTTTCGAGGTGCACCTCCGATAACCGAAATAAAGCTTGGGCAAAAGCCATCGATACAGGTGTAGTCTTTGTTGCAGGATGACTGATCAATTCGCCGCTTACGACCAAATTCCGTTTCGTGCGGTAGAATGGCAACACAGTTTGACTGAATTCCACAATCACCGCAGCCTTCGCATACCTCCGTGTTGATGAACACCCGCTTGGCCGGGTCGGGATATTGACCTCGCTTTCTTCGGCGGCGTTTTTCTGCCGCGCAAGTCTGATCATAAATAATTGCCGTTACACCCTCCATATCCCGGAGCCGCCGTTGAATTAAGTCAAGTTCATGCCGGTCGACAACATTTACGTCTTGTGGCAACTTGTTTTTTGAACGGCAGGTATCGACATCATCGGTTACAACCGTGACTTTAACGACACCTTCAGCCAGAAGCTGATGGGCTACCTGAGAAACTGACAAGGGACCGTCAAATGGCTGACCGCCGGTCATGGCAACTGCATCGTTATAGAGCACCTTGAATGTCATGGTCGTCTTTGCGGCAACCGCAGCACGTATGGCCAGTAGGCCGGAATGCAGGTACGTACCGTCCCCTACGTTCTGAAAGATATGCGGTCTCTTGCTGAACAAACTTTCTCCAATCCAACTCGCACCTTCACCGCCCATTTGTGTGAAACGTGCAGTTGAACGATCCATCCACTGCACCATGTAGTGGCATCCAATTCCAGCTAACGCTACACTGCCTTCGGGTACTTTTGTTGACGTATTGTGTGGACAACCCGCACAAAAGTATGGCATTCGTTGGATCGGTGCAAGTTCGGTATCCTTTTCCGCCAGAAGCTTGACCTGCTTCACGCGGTTGGACAACTCTTCGGATTGAATCAGTTGAAGAATCTGTTCGCCAATGACAGTCGCTATCTGCATGGCGTTCAAGCGGGCTGTTGAAGTTAGGAGAATTTCCCCTTCTTGGTCTCGTTTACCAACTACCTCTGGCACGGATGCTCGACCGTAAAGCAACGTCTTGATTTGATCTTCGATCAGTCCCCTTTTCTCTTCAACAACAATAATTTTCTGAAGATTCCTGGAAAATCGATTTAAACCGGTTTTCTCAAGAGGCCAGCTCAACGCGACCTTGTAGAGCCGTATACCCAGCTTGTTTGCCAAATTGCGATCAAGCCCCAACTCTGTTAGAGCACGCCTAACATCGGAGTAGGATTTACCAGTCGTTACAATCCCGATTTTTGCATCTGGGGGATCGTAGATCAGACGATCAAGACTGTTCTCTTGCCAAAAAGCGTGAACCGCTGGAAGCTTATGTTCGTGAAGGCGCTGCTCCTGCTGCAAAGGAGTATCAGGCCAGCGTATATTCAGACCACCTGGTGGCAGAAGAAAATCTTCAGGTATCACAAATGAATCCGGAGCAGATGCAAGCTCAATTGAAGCAGTTGCTTCAACTGTATCATGCACACATTTGAGCCCAATCCAGCAGCCTGAAAACCGCGAAAGTGCCCAGCCCGTCAGTCCAAAATCCAAGATGTCCTGAACATTGGATGGATTGAGGACCGGCATCATGGCATCGACCAGGGCGAACTCACTCTGGTGGGCTGTAGTCGATGATTCACAGGCGTGATCGTCACCCATAGCAGCAAGTACACCTCCATACCTCGAAGTGCCGGCTAAATTGGCATGTCGAAATGCATCACCGGAACGGTCGACACCAGGCCCCTTGCCATACCAGATACCGAAGACACCTTGGTACTTTCCCTGCCCATCTAGTTCTGCCTGTTGTGTACCCCAAAGCGCAGTCGCTGCAAGGTCTTCATTAATTGCGGGTTGAAAAACGATGTTGTGAGGTGCCAGAAATTCCTGAGCCTGCCAAAATTGAATGTCGAGAGCACCGAGTGGTGAACCACGATAGCCGGTGATGTAAGCGGCAGTATTGAGACCCGCCAAGCGGTCCCGTTGCGATTGCAGCATTGGCAAACGCACCAGAGCCTGAATTCCGGTCATGAAGACTCGGCCGGACTGTCTGGTGTACTTATCGTTGAGTGAAACTTCCGTCAGCATCAGCTAAAGATTCCTGAGACGTAGTCGCCTGAAATCAAATGCCCCATTTGAAAAAATCGTCGCCTTCCTTCATGTAGAACTTTGAGAGGACCATTTTGTGTACTTCTGATGCGCCATCAACCAATCTCGCCTGTCGTTGATAGCGATAAATCCATTCCAGAATCGTATCTTTAGAATAGCCGCGGGCACCAAGCATCTGGATTGCTGTGTCAACTACATGGTGCAGTGTATCCGCCACCCTGATTTTGGCAATGGACACCTCTTTTCGAGCAAAGTCACCTTGAGCCAGTTTCCACGCAGCATGCATGGTTAGAAGTCGTCCCAGGTGAATTTGTGCAGCCGCCTCGCCTAGCATCCACTGAACACCTTCATGTTCACTCAATGTCGTACCAAATGCTTTCCGGTCGCGAGCGTACTCGCTGGCAATTTCAAGGCTGCGACGGCATAGACCCAACCATCGC
>CAZYSR010000069.1:0-2912 GCA_964649525.1 uncultured Gammaproteobacteria bacterium | reverse complement strand
ATCGTACTCCAATTCAAAGTGCTTGTTTTGCCGACGATAATTCAACCAGAGCTCAGTAGTTTCCGGATAAGAGATTTCCACTGTCCACTCTTCACTCTGTTCTAATTCGATTAACCACCTGCCCTTAATTTGAATTTCCTCAATGTCTCGCAAACTCAGAGTCTTTACTACCCTATGCTCATCATCCAAAACATGAGACGAATTTGATTGGTGTGCAAGTAATTTCCCCTTGATAATCGAAATGGACAAAACAATTGTCAAAAGAATCAGAAATCCAAGCACCGAATATAAGGCGATTTGACTGGTTCTTAATTTACGTTTCATCGGTGTCCTCTCCAGAATAGGTTTCGTTGTCATAAAAGTGAGTTGCGATTTCTTCAGGTCCTATATCTAGCAATCGCATAGTCTTGATAATCTTCGGAAGATCCTTGTCCAAGAATTCATTTCTCAAAGTGTGAACAATGCTTGAAACAGCCTCTTCAGTGACAAAAAAACCTCTCCCTCGCTGGTTTGCCAGAATTCGCCGCTCTACCAATGCTTGGTAACTTCGGGCAACTGTATTTGGATTGACGCCCAATTCCACTGCCATCTCCCTCACGGATGGAATCTGGTCACCTGCGACCCAGGTACCCTGCAATATTTGTTCCTGAACTCGGTCAGCAATTTGTTGATAAATTCCTTTGGGATCACTGAACTCCATGGTCTACCTGAACCTCTTTTAGTCGGAGCCACGCGATCCACCATAGAACAGGCGGAAGTAGTGCAATTACTACCCAGAAAACCGTTGCGAGAAAACTCCAGTTGGTGGCCAACAGTTGGTGGATAAAGTTGTGCGCTAGCCCGAAGTACAAGAAATCTAAATAGTTGAATGCATCTGTGTCCAGGCCTTGTTGAAAATTCTGTCCGTGCAGATGCTGCCATTCGGTGGCACCGATGCTGATGCGAGCAGTGATCAGAATCACGGTTGCCAATAGCAAATAAAACAGAATGATGGCGAAACTCGTGATGAGAAAACTAAATCGTCTGAACCAAATTGCACCGAGGAAATACGGTGCCTGAATAATGATGTAGTAGCCGTATAACTTCCAGATTTCTGGATCGAGCGGATTTAACAGTGGCAAGCTGGTTCCGGTAATGATCATTCGAAGTGATTCAACGATAGCAGATAGCGTAAAGAAAAATATGGGAAGAAAAATTCCGATTCCTACGGTAAAGGGTAGAAGTCGTGCGAAAAATTTTTCGAGAGATGAAGCGGGCAGTAACAGATATGCTTCACTTCGAAATGGATCGTGTATAACGCGGAATGATCGGCTGGTTGCTAAGATTCCCCAAATAAAAAGAGCGTAACCATAAAGTTCGTGATGAATTGATCTATAGAGGTCGTGATGAATAGCATAGTCGATATGCTCCCAATCAATTTGTTGCAGAGACCAGGGTAGAACGATAACAATCAATATTCCCGCGGCCCAGGTGAGAGCGCGCCTTTCAGCAAGAAAGTCATTGCGCATCAGTGACCAGAGTCTATACACTGAAAATGATGATGTCATAATTTATGGACTCCGCTAGTGAATTGGGTGAATTTTTCAGGGTTCGTAATGGCAGCCTTAAACAGAAGTTCCAGATCTTGGTGTTCGCCATTTGTTTCGGTATCAGCCCATACAGTTGCATAGCCACCCAAACTTGGTTCCGTGTACAACAGTTTCTCAGAGTTCGAGTCCGGTCGGCTAGTCTCCTGGCTGATGCGAAGAGTTGATGAAATTCGAGAGAGGCTTTGATTACAGATAAAGTTGCCTTCGTGCAGGATCAGAACGTTATCGATTAAGAGTTCGATATCTTTCACTTGATGAGTAGCGATAATCAAAATCCTGTTCTCAGTGAGAGCTTCAGCAACAATTTTCCGAAACTGCCCCTTTGCAGGTATGTCCAAGCCGTTGGTTGGCTCATCCAGAATCATGATGGATGGTCTGCAGGCAAGTCCAAATGCCAGATGAAATTTCTTCTTTTCACCAAGCGACAGACTAGTTAGTATTTGCGCACGAGGTACAGACATCTCCTCAAGTAGACTTTCCAGATAGCTGAAATCAAAATTCGGATAGAAGCGAGCCGTTCGTGAAACAAAGTTCTTATCCGTAAGCGAGGGTAAGTGAGGTGTTTCTGGCAGCATGTAGATTTCGGAGAGCATACTCGGATTCCGTTGAACAGGGTCATAACCGAGTACACGGATACTGCCTTCGTGAGGGAACAGCAACCCACTGAGTAATCGTAGTAAAGTTGACTTGCCCGCACCGTTAAGTCCCAGTAGTCCGTAAATTTGGCCTGATTCAAGTCCAAAACTCATCCCACTAAACAGAGTTTTCTTTTTGTATCCGAACTGTATGTTTTCAAATTCAATCATTATTCCGATCTAGTTTGAGGTGGTGATTGCTTGTACTGTATTAGTGTATTAATACAGTAGACAGTATAAAAGTCAAGCCTAAATTTGAAAAAAATTCAAAAACTAATTTTTCCACCCGAAATCAACTGAGCAGGTGAAAGATCATTTAGACAAAAGATTTGAAATTCAGAAATAGAATCAATGAGATGGTGACGATTAATGATTCAACCAAAGACAATAGGTCGAAGCTACGCAGGGAAGATTGACGATCAGTTGATGAGAGAATGAAATTGAGGAATTCGTTGGATATCGCAAGAGATTCCGAGTAAAATCGATTGAATATTCAAGAGCACGGAATCTGAAGAAAGCATTCAGTCTCCCAAACCATTGCACCTTGTGGTGAGGTCAGACTATGTTAAATCCGTATTAAAAATTCCCAATTAACTGCAAGAATTCAAAACTACTTTGCTCTACGAGTTGTGACTTCACCGCAACGTTCACACTCGACAGTTTCGACCTTTCCGGCCGTACCGAAGCC
>CAZYSR010000068.1:0-2255 GCA_964649525.1 uncultured Gammaproteobacteria bacterium | reverse complement strand
GTATGAATTTGTGTGGCGCGATTCAGGTGAAGAATCTGATTGAATCACAAGTACAAGCGAAATTCGTGTGCGGATACGTAGTCGTTGAACCGCTTGAGTTCATCGCGTCGAAGTGCACAGTAAGTGTCGATGTACTCGCGTTCAAAATAGGATTCTGCAAACGAAGACTCATGCAAGCGAGAAATCGCCTGCCCCCACTCAAGCGGTATAGACTCATCGGTTTCTCCGCTCATATTCACCCCCAATGAAGCCTTACCTGGGTCAATTTTTTTGCTAATTCCATAGTGAACACCGGCAAGCACTGCCGCTAGAACCAGATAAGGATTCGCATCCGCTCCAGCAATTCGGTGTTCCAAGCGTCTGGCACGTTCATCTCCTGCGGGAATTCGAATGGTGACCGAACGATTGTTATAGCCCCAAGTCTTGTTGACTGGCACAAACATATCTGGAACAAATCGACGGTATGAGTTTCGTCCTGGTGAAAATATAGCGAACATATCTGGTATGGTTTCGAGCAATCCACCGATCGCATGGTGCATCAAGTCGCTCCCGAGTTCGGTCTCTCCACAAAACAGGTTTTGTCCCTTGTCGTCCTCCAGGCTCAAATGAATATGCATGCCATTGCCACTGTAGTCGGCAAATGGTTTTGGCATGAACGTTGCCCGCATTCCAAAATCCGATGCTGAACCACAAATCGCTCGCTTCAATAAGATGCAATGATCGGCAGCCAGCAATGGGTCTTTTACGTGGTCTAGGTTGATCTCGTACTGTGCGGGTGAATATTCCGATGTTATGACCGATGCGGGAATGTCCTGAACTGCACAAACTTCTGAAACTTTACGCAAAAAACCAGCACGTAAATCCAAATCATCAAGCAAATAAACCTGTGTAGCTCCCGACAAATCCTTTGGGTCTTCAGAATCGATAGATTTTGGATACCCTTGCGAGTCCAGATCTTTCTGAATCAAATAAAATTCAAGTTCGAAAGCAATTTTCGACTGAAATCCCAGTTCATTGAACTTGTCAACCATTCGAGAGGCAATCGCACGCGGTTCAACAGGACACGGAGAGCCATCGTCACATTCCAATCTCATCAGTACCTGAGCTGTTTTCCCATCACCCCACGGCACGTACCGAGTAGTGCCGGGAATCGGTCGTAGTGTACCATCTGGATCACCATCAGAAAACCCACGACCACTGGGATCGGAACTTTCACCCATTGTGTCGAGTAAAACTACACTTTCAGGCATTTGAACACCTGAACTGTAAATCTTGTGCGCCATTTGGACTGGGTAACGTTTGCCTCGAATGTACCCATTAAGGTCTGGAAGTATCGCGTCGATATATTCAAGATTAGGATACTGCTCAAGTAGTTTTTTAAGTTCAGAGTTCATGAATAGCTTCGATCAAACGGAGTAAATACAAGTTATGGCAAACTTAGTCGAAAGAGGATAGCTATCTTTGGGTGAAAAGAGGTGCTATGTGGGGTACGAATCCGCTAACCCTCGACAAGCCAAATTGAAATATATCGCATTCACCATCAAAATACGGAATGCTCTGATTCAACTCGAATTAAGACATTAATCGTAGTATGATAATCCGCTCATTCAACATTAATCCAGCATAACGGAGAACACTACCATGTCAAGCGAAATAAAGGTTGGCGATAAATTACCCGAAGCCGATTTGTACCACATGTCCGAAGACGGTCCGACCAAAATTACTACATCAGAAATTTTTAGTGGAAAAAAAGTGATTTTATTCGCGTTGCCGGGTGCTTATACACCTACATGTTCAGCGGCACATCTACCTAGCTACGTTGTTCATGCCGACGATATTCTGGCCAAGGGTGTCGACACGATTGCCTGCCTCTCAGTTAACGATGCATTCGTCATGGGAGCTTGGGGGGATTCACACAATGCTGAGAATATTCTAATGCTGGCCGACGGCAGTGCAGAATTCACATCCAAGTTAGGTACAACACTCGACTTAACTGAACGTGGGTTTGGCATCCGATCTGACCGGTATGCTATGCTCGTTGAAGACGGTGTGGTGACTGCCTACAACCGTGAGAAACCTGGAAAATTTGAAGTTAGCGATGCGGAAACCATGATGAAACTATTGTGAAGAAATTCCTACTTTGTCTATTAGCACGGATCAATTCCCTTACGCTTGAATAGGAAAAGGTTGTCTCGGTACCAATTGAGTGGTGTCAGGAACACGAAAGAGAGCTTAGTCGTTTCTTAACGATTGCT
>CAZYSR010000067.1:0-2650 GCA_964649525.1 uncultured Gammaproteobacteria bacterium | reverse complement strand
GCAGCAGACTCTCAGAATGAATGGTCTTCGGCATATGGTGCGTCTGCAGGTTGACGGCGGCTTGAAAACTGGTCTTGATGTAGTCAAAGCCGCCATTCTGGGAGCAGATTCGTTCGGTTTTGGAACTGCTCCAATGCTCGCTATGGGATGCAAATACCTGCGAGTCTGTCATTTGAACAATTGCGCTACAGGTGTTGCAACTCAGAATGACAACCTTAGAAAAAGCCATTTTGTTGGAACCAAAGAGCGCGTTGTTCGGTATTTTCGCTTTGTCGCTAGCGAAGTTCGCGAGATACTCGCATCAATGGGCAAACGCAGTTTAGACGAAGTGATCGGCAGACCGGAATTGCTTGAAATACTGCCAGGCACCAATGCCAGACAGATGCGACTCAATCTTGCACCGCTTCTGTCGACAGCGAATGTCCCAGATGATGTTCCGCGCCGCTGTACCGAACCTCGTAATACACCCTGGGACCAGGCTCCACTTGCAGAACACATGGTCAAAGATGCGCTACCGCACATACTGGATGGAACCGGTGGTGAATTTCACTACCCAATAAAAAACACCAATCGTTCCATTGGTGCGCGCTTGTCCGGTGAGATTGCCAAGACCAACACGGTTCTCGCTTCACCGATTAAAGCTAGATTCACAGGTGTTGCCGGGCAAAGTTTCGGAGCCTGGAATGCCGCGGGACTCGAACTGTATCTGGAAGGCGACGCCAATGATTATGTGGGTAAGGGCATGGCAGGCGGAAAGATCGTTTTGATGCCTTCGAGAAACAGTCAGTTAGAAACCCGATCTACTCCAATTGCCGGTAATACCTGTTTATATGGCGCAACCGGGGGTAAATTCTTCGCCGCCGGAACCGCAGGTGAGCGATTTGCAGTGAGAAACTCAGGCGCGATCGCAGTACTTGAGGGCTGTGGTGATCACGGATGTGAATATATGACGGGTGGAGCAGTACTTTCACTCGGGCAAACCGGTGTAAATTTTGGTGCTGGAATGACAGGCGGAATTGCGTTTGTACTCGATCTTGAACGGGTCTTTGTTGACAGTTACAATCACGAGCTTATTGATATTCATCGCCTGACCCATGAAGACATGGAACCGCATCTGAGCTATCTTCATGAGTTGATTGATGAGTATGTGGAAGAAACCGGTAGTCGATGGGGTCAAACCGTGAGCGAAGAATTCCAGGAACTGGCCGGACGATTCTGGTTAATCAAACCCAAAGCATCAGACATCAAGGATTTGATGGAAACGCTGCGCGAAGCCGCCTGACGCTCTCGATACCTGTCATGAGTCAGAACTTTCAGTTCGTAAACCTACCGCGCCAGGACCCGCCCAAGGATTCTGCTCAATATCGCGTTCAGCACTGGGATGAAATTTTCCGGCAATATGATGCGGCCACTGCTGGCAGTCAATCAGCCCGATGCATCTCCTGTGGTAATCCCTATTGCCAATGGAAATGTCCGGTTCATAACTACATACCTGATTGGCTGAGTCTGGTCTCTGAAGGGCGTCTATTCGAAGCAGCTGAACTTTCGCATCAAACCAACTCATTACCTGAAATATGCGGCAGAATCTGCCCTCAGGATCGACTTTGCGAAGGCGCGTGCACCATGAATGATGGCTTCGGCGCAATCACCATTGGTTCAGTTGAAAAATACATCACTGATGAGGCATTCAATCAAGGATGGATGCCTGATATCTCCGAGGTCGAGTCAACTGGTAAACGAGTCGCAGTAGTCGGAGCTGGACCCGCAGGCTTGGGATGTGCGGATGTGCTCGTTCGAAATGGAGTAAAGGCTGTGGTTTTTGACCGCTATTCTGAGGTCGGAGGTCTGCTCACTTTCGGCATTCCACCCTTTAAGCTTGAAAAGAGAATCGTGCTCAAACGTAGAGAGGTCATGGAGGAGTTGGGGGTTGAGTTCATTCTCAACACCGACGTAGGGCATGATATCCAGATGTCGGACTTACTTCAGGATTTCGATGCTGTTTTCCTAGGCATGGGTACATACACCTACATGAAAGGCGGATTTCCCGGCGAAACATTGACCGGCGTCCACGAAGCGTTGCCTTATCTGATTGGAAACAATCACAAGGTAGAAAGCTGGGCGTCAGTTGATTGGCCCTATATTGACCTTGCAGATCAGAATGTCGTTGTTCTGGGAGGTGGTGATACTGCGATGGACTGTGTGCGTACTGCAGTTCGTCAAGGCGCCAATCGTGTAACTTGTGTCTATCGCAGAGACGAAGAGAACATGCCAGGTTCGCGGCGGGAAGTATGGCACGCAAAAGAAGAAAGCGTGCGGTTTCTGTGGAATCGTCAACCCATTGAAATTCTCGGAGACAGTAAGGTCAGAGAAGTCAGGGTTGTCGAAACTCAGTTAGGTGCACCAGATGCTCGTGGCCGTCAGCAGCCACAACCGGTCCCCGGTAGCGAGCAGTTAATTCCATGCGATAGCGTCATCATCGCATTTGGCTTTCGACCGAGTCCACCCGACTGGTTTGCTGATTACAACATCGAAGTTGACTCATTTTTGCGAGTTAAGGCTCAACACAACAGTGACTATCCATTCCAGACTTCAAATCCAAAAATCTTTTCGGGTGGTGATATGGTTCGAGGTGCAGACCTGGTAGTTACAG
>CAZYSR010000066.1:0-1701 GCA_964649525.1 uncultured Gammaproteobacteria bacterium | reverse complement strand
ATGCGAGTTCGGCCGGAGTTCAAGTGGACAATCACGGTTTTATCGCAGTTGATCGACAGCAGCGTACTAACGTTGATGGAATTTTTGCAATTGGCGACATTACAGGTCAGCCTATGTTGGCTCATAAGGCAACCCATCAAGGGAAGGTCGCAGCGGAAGTCATTGCTGGAATGAAATCTGGTTTCGACACCTCGCTCATTCCGTCGGTTGCTTATACGGACCCAGAAATTGCCTGGGTTGGTTTGACGGAGAAAGAAGCGAAGCGAGACGGCACTCCTTACGAAAAAGGTGTCTTTCCATGGGTTGCTAGCGGACGTGCGCTATCCATGTCAAGACCAGAAGGAATGACAAAGTTGCTGTTTGATCCAGAGTCCAAGCGGCTACTTGGTGCTGGTATTGTTGGTGTGAATGCCGGTGAATTGATTGCAGAAGCGGCACTCGCCATAGAAATGGGTTCTGATGCCGCAGACCTTGCACTGACAATCCATCCGCACCCCACCCTATCTGAAACAATTTGTTTTGCTGCAGAAGCCTATGAGGGCACAATCACAGATTTGTATCTGCCGAGAAAATCCAGTCGCAAAAAGCGTTAACCGTTCGATTTAGCCAATCAGCCCTCTATGCAGACCCGATGGATGAAACTCCATCCATGTACGGTTGCAGTACCTCTGGAACTGTAATACTTCCGTCTTCTCTCTGATAATTTTCCATCACTGCAATAAAGGTACGGCCGACTGCCAGGCCCGAACCGTTCAGTGTATGCAAGGGTTCCAATTTTCTAGTGTCTGATTTGCGTACTCTTGCCTTCATTCTTCTAGCCTGAAAGCCCTCACAATTACTACAAGACGAAATTTCACGATATTTTTGTTGACCAGGTAACCAAACCTCAATATCGTAGGTTTTGGCCGCACTAAACCCCATATCCCCAGTACAGAGCACGATCACTCGATAAGGAAGGTCCAATAACTTCAGTATCTTCTCGGCATTAGCAGTCAGTTCTTCCAAGGTTTGATAGGAATCCTCTGGTCTGACAATATGCACCAACTCAACTTTCTCAAATTGATGCTGACGAATCATGCCACGGGTATCTTTGCCATAAGATCCAGCTTCTTTCCTAAAGCAAGGTGTATGGGCAACAAACTTCATTGGTAAATCGGCTTCTTCGACAATGCAGTTCTTGACAATATTCGTCAGTGGTACTTCAGCTGTCGGAATCAAATAAAAATCACGCGATTCGTCATCGATGTGAAACTGATCGTCTTGGAACTTCGGCAGTTGGCCTGTACCATACAAGATATCGGCATTGACAATAAAAGGCAGATTAATCTCCTCATAACCATGCTCTCTTGTATGTATGTCAAGCATTAACTGCGCAATTGCTCTGTGTAGCGCAGCCAGTTGATTCCTCATTAGCACGAATCGAGCACCTGATAACTTGCTAGCCAACTCAAAGTCCAGCATACCCAATCCCTCTCCGAGAGCAACGTGATCCTTGGGTTCAAAGTCAAACTGTTTGAGTTCTCCTACCCGACGAACTTCTAGATTGTCCTCTTCAGACCCTCCAATTGGAACGCTTTCGTGAGCAACATTCGGGATGCCAGACATGAATGATTGAAATTCGCTCTGAACGTCTGAAAATTCCTGCTCCAGTCTTTCAAGTTTCGTGCCAACTTTCTCGACATCCTTCATCAGATCTGAAGT
>CAZYSR010000065.1:0-2698 GCA_964649525.1 uncultured Gammaproteobacteria bacterium | reverse complement strand
GAATCACGCCGCGACAAGGCCATTCCGTTCGAACTTCAATGTCTCGCCTGCCATCGTCAAAAAGCGAAACGTCTCCTCGAAACTTGTTGATGATGAAACTTCTAACCAGAGACGAATCCGCTTTCTCCAATACTGCCTTGGTACCCACTAAAGATGCAATGACTCCACCGCGTTCTATATCTGCCAATAAACAGACGGGGGCATTTGCGGCTCGGGCAAACCCCATATTGGCAATATCTCTTTCCCGCAGATTAGTTTCCGCCGGACTGCCTGCGCCTTCTACAAGAACCAGTTCAAATTTTTCAGTCAATTTTCGAAAGCTCTCCATCACCGGAGCTAAAAGCGATAATCGATGAGTAATGTAGTTTTTCGCATCCAGATTGGAAATTACCTTGCCGTGTACCACAACCTGAGACACCTTATCTGACTGCGGTTTAAGAAGCACTGGATTCAGGTCTACTGACATTTCAATTTCAGCAGCTTGAGCTTGAAGTGCCTGGGCACGCCCGATTTCGCCACCTGTTGGACAAGCGGCAGCATTATTCGACATGTTCTGAGGTTTGAACGGTGCCACACGAATCCCGCGGCGCTTCACAGCCCGACACAAACCAGCAACGATGACAGATTTGCCGACATCTGACCCGGTTCCCTGAATCATTAATGAGGCAGCTTTCAAACCTAGGTGACTCCGATGAAAAAGACAGTTTTAGAATTTAATTTGGAATGTGGTACAGGAAAAGACTGCGTCATTATGGTTCAGTTCAACGATGCACTCGCTTGATTGAAATTCCACGGTCGTAAATTTCACTTGAACTGAAACATCGCCTCAGTATAATTCGAGTCAGCAATGGTTCCCTTTATCGGGAAGCAATATGGAACAAGGTCAGGCAATTTGCTGAATCCTTGGCTGCCCCCGCAACTGTATGCGGAGAGCAAATGCTCAATTGAGCCACTGGGAAACTGGGAAGGCAGAGCATAAGCATCGACCCGCAAGCCAGGAAACCTGCCATTGCCAGCGTTACCCTACCACCGAACGGGGTGTTCTGGTGGAGCGGATACCCGTTTTCGGTGGCGCGCCAATTTGTGTTAACTGCAAAAGGGCACCGAAATATGGGACTCCCTTCCAATTTCATCGCAGCAAAATCCTTGAGTCAACTTATTGGATTCGAGGTAAATGCTCGCGTTGAGTCTATGCTTTTGCCCTTCTGCGATCAATCTTCAGCTATCACAGAGAGGCGATCCAATGCCCTACCTAAATCACTTGTTTTCATCAAATTTTGCCAGAACACTTCTCGGGCTGATTGCAGGCCTGTGCCTGGCGTTAACTTCCTTTTCACTCCCAGCCCAAGACGAAATGTCTGAAGCGGAGGAAGATAATGAACAATCCAAGTCTACCGCTACGGTAACGACGACACCAGAAGTGGTCGTTTCAGCTAGTCGGGTACCGATTCCACCGAAACACATTGGAAGCAGTGTATCCGTTTTGACTGCTGAAGAAATCGAAAAGCGCAAAACTGACTATGTACACGAATTGCTTCGTGAAATTCCCAGTGTTGCAGTCAGTCAAACCGGTGCACATGGTGGTAACGCGCAAATTCGCATACGCGGAGCCGAGGCAAACCATACCCTAGTGATCATTGATGGACTTGAGATGGGTAACCCATTTAGTGGCGATGAATTCCAACTTCAACACTTACCCTCTGCTTCCTTTGAATCCATAGAAATTCTGCGTGGCCCGCAAAGTTCAATCCACGGTAGTGAATCGATTGGGGGTGTCATTAACTTTACGACAGCAATTCCTGAACAAGGCACTAAAGCGTCAATCGGCGCTGAGTTGGGAACGCTGAAATCAAGGAAAGTCAATGCGTATATCGGTACTGCGAATAACAGCTACTTCACAACTATAACGGCGAGCCACACTGAAACTGAAGGTGTTAGTGCCAGAACTCACAATGAAGAAAGGGATGGATATAAAAATCAGTTTCTTCACTTCAAGACCGGCCTGCAGGCTGGAGAAAACGTCGACTTGTCTGCAACTTTAATTGGTATCAAGTCAGCCGGTGAATACGACAGTTTCGGTTCGAACGATTTCCTTGGAAAAGACAAGAAAATCCTATTCGGCACGACACTTAACATCAATCAAGAGGATGATGCAGTATTTCACAAATTGTCCTTGTCCAAGTCCCAACATGATCGAAGAGATTTTAGGGAGGGCAATCAAACTTCTTCCAGTCGCGGAGAACAGACAAAATTTGTTTACCAAGGTACACTCAATTACGAATCAGAAAGAGCGATACATTCGACAACATTTGCCGTAGAACAAAAAAATAAAAAGGTTAGATCCGCTTCACTGAGCCACCCTGCTGGTGGCACCCTCAAGTTGCGAAGTTATGTTCTTGAACAGCGTATGAACTTTGCTGACATAGGATTTTTCTCTGCCAGTGCTCGTCATGACGATGATCGAAGTAATCAATTTGGCAGCAAAAATACATACCGACTAACGGGAGCGTGGATACTTGAAGATCACATTCGACTCCACAGCAGCTACGGTACCGGAGTCAAAAATCCTACAGTACAGGATATTTTCGGATGGACTGACAGCTGGCGACCCAATCCAACAATTGAACCGGAAACAAGCAAAGGATGGGATTTGGGAGTTGAAGCTCAACTCGGCGATGGTAGTATTACGATTGATGCG
>CAZYSR010000064.1:0-2690 GCA_964649525.1 uncultured Gammaproteobacteria bacterium | reverse complement strand
GCACCAGTCTCAAACAATCTGATCAATTCGCATTTTGAATTAATCGCCATATGCTTTCCGAAGTCACTGGCATTTGCACCTCTTCGATTCCCAACGGCCGCAACGCATCAACTATGGCATTCATAATTGCTGCAGGTGCCCCCGTTATACCTAACTCTCCAACACCTTTTGTACCGAGTGGATTTTCATCCGTTTCAACAGGATTCCACAAACTCTCAAACATCGGTAAGTCATCAGCCCTCGGTAGTGTGTAGTCCATGAAGCTACCGCTTAACAGCTGCCCTGTGGATTCATCATAGTGCGCTTTTTCCAGCAATGCATGTCCAACACCTTGGGCAACGCCACCGTGAATTTGTCCTTCACAAATCACTGGGTTGTAGATTTTTCCGGGATCGCTTACTGTTACAAATCGGCAGATGCGAACCGTACCCGTTTCAGCATCAATCTCAACTTCACAGGCTTGAGCACCGCTGGCGAATATCCCTGCTTGAATAAAGTGTTCATGTTCAGCGGTCAGTGGTTTGCCGGTTTCTTCGATCATCAATTTGGTAATTTCACACAGACTGACCTGCCGATCAGTTCCAGAAACAGTAAACAATCCATGAGCATATGCCAGGTCGTGTTCTGCAACTTCAAGATGCTGTGCCGCATACTCGCGTGCATTTTTCAGTACTCTCTCAACTCCGAAATGAATCGCTGAACCACCCATACGAAGAGATCGGGATGCGTGAGTGCCACTGCCAATGCGAACCCGGTCAGTATCACCATCGATTATCCGAACCCTGTCAAGTGGAAGTTGCAAACGACTTGCCAAGAGTTGTGCGAATACAGTTTCGTGCCCAACACCAATCGATTTGGTACCGACTCTCGCCTCAACAACATCGCCCAGAACCGATATTTCTGCAAACTCATTGGGTGAACCACCGACGCTGTCGAGATAAACCGAATAACCCAATCCGCGATACTTGCCCTGCTGGGCACAAGCCCGCCTTCGAGTCTGATACTCATTCATATCGAGATGCTCTAACAGCATGTCAAAGTTAGCCAGATAGTTTCCTGCAGAATAGTGAGCACCACTTGGCGCTTTCCAAGGCATTTCACCTGCCTGTATCATGTTCAATTTCCTGAAGCGAACAGGGTCCATACCCATTTCTTGAGCAGCTTTATCAACAACTCGTTCCAGTGCGTAAGACGCTTCTGCTCTAGCTACCCCACGAAAGGCTCCAATATTTGCAGTATTGGTAAAGACACCCTTGATCTGAAAGTTGCTGACCGGTATCCGATAAACGCCACAATTGACTAGGTGCATATAAGACGCGTGAAGCCAGATACTGCGTTGATTCAAGTAAGCCCCAAGCCGCCACGCACTCACAAGTCGAATTGCAGTCATCTTACCTTGATGATCAACTGCAAGTTTGGCAGTTAAGCGCTGATCCCGTGATTGAGAGTCGGTCAGAAAGCTCTCAGACCGTTCCAGTGTGCATCGCACCGGTGCACCTGTTTGCTGGGCAAGCCAAGCAAGCACAGCAAAATCCGGATAGGGCGATGTACGCGCACCAAATCCTCCTCCGGTATCTGGCGAAATGAACCTGACTTTTTCAGGCGGTTCATTCAGCATGTCAGCAATCCCCTTTTGGTGCCAATGAACCGACTGACTACCACAAATCACCTCGTATCGATCTGTTTCTTTGTCAAACCGCGCGATCACAGCCCGCGGCTCTAAGAAAGCAATCACGTGCCTAGGATAGTCGACTGTTACCGAAACAATTTTGAAAGCATTGGCAAATGCATCATCAACAGCCTGTCTATCTCCATATTCGGCATCCACACAAATATTGCTTTCAAGTTCATCCCACACTAGTGGTGCCTCGGACTTCAATGCCTGGTCGACATCAACGACAACTTCAAGTGGCTCGTACTCCACATCGACCGCCTCAGCGGCATCCCGCGCAGCTAGACTACTATCTGCAACGACCACTGCAACCGGCTCCCCTGCCACACGAACCTTATCCCTGGCAAGTGGCCATCGTGACACGACAGGAAGCTGACTTCCGTCTTTATTGACAATTGGAAAGTCTGGGTTACGCGTCAGAGGATCAATCGGCTTCAGACCAGCTTTAGCGAGTGTTTCACCAGTCGCAATCATGCGGACACCTGGCATTTTCACTGCATTGGAAACGTCGATTGTAACTATGCGCGCATGGGCATAGGGGGTACGTACAAAGCAGGCGAACAATGCACCCTCAAAGTGCAAGTCATCCGTGAAAGAGCCATTACCAGTGAGCAATCGCTCATCTTCGACACGCAATACGGGTTTACCGATCAAATCATCCATTCACAAATTATTTCTGTCAGTTCGAAAATTTTGCCAGTGTTTCCAAAAATGGTTGTCGGCTCGTACAAGTGGATTGAAACTCAAATCGCTGGGAACTTGCGCTACTTAACTGCAATAATTCGCATCTCGAAACGCTTGAATTCTGGTAATTACACACTAACTATAAATGCCAAATACGACAAATCATGTTTTTCGGTAACATGGAGTAACTCGATGTCAGAAGAAACCACAATAGACAAAATTGATTTTCAAGCTGAAGTTCAGCAACTGCTGAACCTCGTCATTCACTCTTTGTACTCGGAACGGGAAGTATTCCTGCGAGAGTTGATATCCAATGCCTCGGACGCCTGTGGAC
>CAZYSR010000063.1:0-4102 GCA_964649525.1 uncultured Gammaproteobacteria bacterium | reverse complement strand
TTGTCAAGAACCGGCTCGCGTTTTACAAACACCCAAGAATCATCGAGTTTGTTGATGAGTTTCCAATGACCAGCAGCGGCAAAATCAGACGCGGTGAACTTCGAAAACTAGTCATGCAAGACGAAGACGGAAATCATGAACGTTCGATTGAGTGATACCGGGTTTACCCTGTTCATTTTGCAGCGCCTCACGGGCGCGTTGCTGGCGCTATTGCTATTTATTCACCTGATCACAATCATATTCGCAGTTCAAGGCGGGTTGAGTGTTGCTGAAATTGTCGATCGTGTGCGCGGCAATCTCTTTTGGATATCATTCTATGGAGTCTTTGCATTGACTGCAGTGGTTCACGCCATGATCGGGTTAAGAAAAATTATCATCGAATGGACACCATTCCACCAACAGGTGGTTAATGTGATCGTGTCGCTGTATGTCATTGGCGCCTTATGGCTCGGATATGAGGCAATCGAGGCAATCTGGTGAAAGATCAAACCAAATCTCGAACTCATCCGGGTTATCTGGCATTTATTTTGCATCGGATTTCAGGGCTCTGCCTTGCGCTATTCCTGCCTGTACACCTATATGTGATCTCTCTGCTGTTGGATGATCCACAGCGCTTTGACGCGTTTCTTGACTGGACCTCAGCACCACTGGTCAAACTATCAGAAACCCTGCTCATTGTGCTGGCTGCCGCCCATCTTGCAGGTGGCATTCGGATACTGGCAATTGAGTGGTTTGCCGTGCCTTACAATCATGCCAGATTAGTTTCGGTAGTTGCGACCTTTTCAATCGCGGTCGGTGTGTTCTTTCTCATCGCTGTTTAGAACGAATAATGAAATTCGGACCGATCACAGTTCAGGAACTTCAGACCGAAATCTTGGTATTGGGTTCAGGTGGCGCTGGACTTCTAGCGGCGATTCATGCCCATGATGGTAATCCAACCGACCGAACCATGGTCGTTACAAAAGGGCTTCTAGGAAAATCTGGCTGCACTCGCATGGTACAGGGAGGCTACAACGTCGCGTTAAGTGAAGGCGATTCCATTGAAGCTCATTTTCGCGATACCATCGAAGGTGGCAAATGGATCAACGATCAGGAACTTGCCTGGACACTGGTTTCAAAGGCTCCGGAACGAGTGCGAGAATTGGAAAACCGTCACGGCTGTTTCTTTGATCGCAATCCCGACGGAACAATCCACCAGAAAGCTTTTGCTGGACAAACCTTTGACCGAACCGTTCACAAGGGTGATTTGACAGGTATCGAAATCATGAACCGTCTGGCGGAACAGGTTCGCGCAAGACCAATTGACATTCTGGAAGAACATCGGGCGATTGATTTAATTCCAACGGCTGACCGACAACGCATTGCGGCAGTATTACTGCTTGACATTCAAAGCGGTACATTCAAGTTGGTTCAGTGTCAGGCTGTCATTATTGCCACGGGTGCTGGACCGACGATGTACAAGTTTCACACCCCATCCGCAGACAAGTCCTGCGATGGGCTTGCGATTGCATTGCGAGCCAGGCTGGCTCTGCGCGACATGGAGATGATTCAGTTTCACCCGACAGGACTATTGGCCGGAACCGACACCCGAATCACAGGAACGATCATAGAAGAGGGTCTGCGAGGAGCTGGTGGACATTTAATTGACAATTCTGGGCGTCGTTTCATGCTTGATTACGACCCGCGCGCCGAGCGCGCCACTCGTGATGTCGTCAGCCGCGCCATGTTTGAACAGATGCGAAACGGTGCAACCGGTCCGAATGGCGGTGTTTTTATCTCAATGGCACATCTGGATTCTGATTCGGTAAGACATCAGTTCAAAGGGATGGTCAAACGCTGTGCTGACATCGGACTAGATCTTGTCACAAGCCCGGTTGAGGTTACGCCGTCCGCTCACTACATTATGGGTGGTATTCAAATCAACACTGATTGCTCAACCTCTCTCACGGGTGTGTTCGCGGCAGGTGAAGATACCGGTGGGGTTCATGGTTCTAATCGCCTGGGTGGAAACGGTGTTGGCAACTCCACTGTCTTTGGTGGCATAGCCGGTGATACGGTTGCGGCCTGGGTAATGGCTGACGGAGAATTTTCGGAACCGGACCGTATTTTGATCCAAGCCACTTTGGAACAGGCTTTAACACCATTTGATCATCCATCAGGTGATCTAAACGAAGTACGTGAAACACTGTACGAAATTATGTGGGAGCACGCTGGCATTCTGCGCTCGACAAACAGCCTTGATCGGGCTGAAACTGAGCTATTTGATCTCTCCAGAAAACTTGAGGAAACTGGACTCAAATCACACTCTCATGCATTCAATTTGAGTTGGCATGACCATCTCAACCTGAGCAATCAGATTCTGGTCAGCCAGGCAATCGTCACCGCAGCAAAATCAAGAACCGATTCGCGCGGTGCCCATTATCTGATCGACAATCCGCATACTGAACCTTTGGAAGAGTCACGCTTTACGCGGGTTACACTGGGAGAGACTAAAATAAATGCTGAAACTGTTGAAGTCAGATTTACCCGATTACAGCCCTGATTGTCAAGCAGATAAAAGCTCTATACGAGAATCAATCTTTGATTACAGAAACCGTTATCCAGGAAGCTGCCAGTGAAATAACTCGGCAGGCCGCCATCAGGATTCCTGACGACTACCGCTCCGGTATTCGCGATATTCGCAGCAGCGAACAAGGCCCACTCAGCTGTTTCGTGCTGGACACAATGATCGAAAACTGGGACGCTGCCGTCGCAGATCAGCGACCCATGTGTGCCGATACCGGTTTGCCGCGCTACTACGTCAAATTTGGTAATGAAGCATCCATTCAGGGTGGCTTTGTTGCACTGGAACGTGCTCTTCGCCGGGCGACAGCCGATGCGACTGCCAAAATTCCGCTTAGGCCCAATCGCGTACACCCGCTTACCCGCGAAGATCACAACAATAATGTCGGTGCGCGAGCACCTGAAATCGAGTATTCAGTAGAACCTGATGCCGACTGGCTGGATATTACAACAGTACACAAGGGCGGTCTATTCGGCACTGACTATCGCATGCTATTTCCCGGCGACGGCTGGGATGGCATTAAGAAGATGTTTCTCGACACAATGATACAGTTTGGCCGCCGCGGTCTGGCCTGCCAGCCGGCAATTGTCGGTGTCGGCATCGGTGGCAGCAAAGACACCTGTATGGTCCTGGGGAAACAGGCTGCCTGCCTCAGGGTAGTAGGCGACCGACATCCCGACCCTGAAATTGCCAAGCTTGAGAACGAGCTGAAGGAACTTGGCAATCAGATTGGCATGGGACCAATGGGATTTGTTGGAAGTTCCATGGTCGTTGACTGCCATATTGAAATTGCACACACGCATACCGGCGGAATGCCGGTCAGTATTCACAGTTTTTGTCTGTCTTCGAGACGTGCGGTTGTACGCATCTTTGCGGATGGTTCGTCAGAATATCGTACTGATCCGAAGTGGTTCACTCCTTATCACAGGAGAGAAGAAGTCGAATGACGAATGCGGGATACAACACTGTCGAACTTCGCGGACCTGCAGATCCGGCAGAACTTGAAAAATTGAATATTGGTGATGTTATCTATATCAACGGCATGATCTACACGGGTCGCGAAGGGGTCTACCGCAAAATACTGGACGAGGGCAACAGCCCACCGGTTGATTTTTCTACGATATCAAACATCAACTTTCACTGCTCGCCAGCGGCTTCGATCGAGTCAGATGGTTCTCATACTGTCGGAGCAGTAACTGCAACGGCCAGCTTTCGCTTTTCAAAATGGATGGAGCGATGGTTTTCACTAACGAACTGCAAAGTAGTTATCGGCAAAGGCGGCATGCCACAGGCCGACTATCAGCAGTACTTCGTACCAAATGGCGCCGTGTACCTTACAACGGTTGGTTATGGAACTGGGGCCCTGTTGGGGCGCGGCATCAATAAGGTTCAGCAGGTTTACTGGCTCAAGGAACTTGGCATCGCCCAAGCCATATGGGTTTTGGAAGTGGAAAAATTTGGACCGTTTCTGGTTGAGTCAGACCTTTGTGGCAACAGTTTGTTCGAACAGTCAAAACGTGAAATTGACCAGAACATTGA
>CAZYSR010000062.1:0-1745 GCA_964649525.1 uncultured Gammaproteobacteria bacterium | reverse complement strand
ATTGGTGACAGTGCAGTAGTTGACATGATCGGATTCGGGGCAATGGCGGTTGCTTATTCAAATGCACAGCGAGAAATGTTCGGAACTTATTTGCCAGCGGATGCAGATGAACTCCCATATAAGCTCCTGTTGTCTATCCATGACGCTTTTGGTGCGTTGGAGTTTCGGACAGGACTGAGCGTGCGTACTGTCGTCGCAGAGAAAACCACTCCGATCGTCAGTCTGGGTGTCATCGACCGGGAAGGAACAGCGGGAAGGCTGGGAGGTGGTATCTTTCGTTACCCCCTGTCCCTGTTTCAGACAGCGCTTGATTCCATTGGCAGGTGAATCGTCATGTCAAATCTGAATGAACTGTCTCTGAAAGATGTTTCTCACCTGATTGAATCGGGAACAGTTCAGCCTCGAGAACTTGTTTCTGATTGCATTGCAAGAATTGAGCTATGCGAAGAAGAGCTAAATGCATTTACGACTTTCGAGCCCGAGCGCATATTTGATCAGTTGGCTGAGGTGGAGAGACAGGGAAACAAGTCTGCGTTGTTTGGAATTCCTGTTGGAATCAAAGACATTATGGAAACCGCTGGTATGCGAACCACGATGGGAAGCAAAATCTACCGAGATTACATACCGCAGCGTGACGCCGTGTGCGTGTCGATGTTAAAGACCGCAAATGCGCTTGTTGCGGGCAAAACTGAAACGACCGAGTTTGCCTATTACTATCCTGGAAGAACCTGCAACCCACATTCACCTGATCACACTCCGGGCGGATCTTCCATGGGTTCTGCAGCTGCCGTGTCAAAAAAGATGATCCCACTTGCCTTGGGTACGCAAACCGCCGGTTCCGTCATTCGTCCAGCTGCATACTGTGGTGTAACCGGATACAAAGCGAGTCACGGATCATTCAGTTTGGCAGGTGTCTGTGGATTTGCTCAAAGTCTTGACACACTGGGATTTTTTGTTCGAAAAGTCGAAGATTTGACAACCGTTCGACACGCACTATCTGGAGCACCTGCAGAAATACACCCTTTATCTGGTAGGATAAGAATGGCACTAGTCAAAACCCCTCACTGGGAAATGGCCGATGCCGTTCAGCAGCAGCTCATTGAAGATGTTTGTCGACATTTGCAAGGTCATCAAATTGAAATTTCTGAAATTGAAGTTGGACCGTCAGACGGAGCATTGACACAGGCACAAATCACAATCATGGGCTATGAAGGGTGCC
Source organism: uncultured Gammaproteobacteria bacterium (assembly GCA_964649525.1). Classification (GTDB taxonomy): domain Bacteria; phylum Pseudomonadota; class Gammaproteobacteria; order Arenicellales; family JAJDZL01; genus JAJDZL01. The sequence goes on along the minus strand of CAZYSR010000062.1, from coordinate 526 downwards.
GGTCACTCAGTGCAGAATATGAGAAATTTCCACACTTATTAAGTGATCAGATCAAGGCACTCATTGAACAAGGACAGCAAACCACCTATGCAGCCTACCTTGAAGCGGTCGAATTGGGTAACTTTTGGCAGAAGAAAATACGGTCAGTGTTTGAAGATTTTGACGTGCTCATTACACCGAGTGCACCTGGCGAGGCTCCGCGGGGATTGGACAGCACGGGAGATCCGATTTTTAACCGTGTATGGACACTACTAAAAGTACCTTGCATTCATCTACCAGTGGCATTTGGTCCAAACGGTCTGCCGCTTGGTGTTCAATTGATAGGGGCCTTCAATCAGGATGACAACCTGATACGGGCTGCGCATCACATACAGGAGACTCTAGCTGAATTTGAATTTGTACCGAACTAGCCCGCAGATGAGGTCTGAATCGACACTGATTCAGATATTAGACTAATAATCCGGCAAACAGAGTCGCAATTCCTAAAAATGCAAAAAAGCCTGTGATATCTGTGATGGTAGTGAGC
>CAZYSR010000061.1:0-2117 GCA_964649525.1 uncultured Gammaproteobacteria bacterium | reverse complement strand
ATCTTGCTACGAACGAAAAGTCCACTGCCACGTCCGATTTCTTTGTCTTGTTCGTTGTAAACTACCGCTTCAGAAATAATCTGCGATTGATTTTGATTGACAACTTTACCTTCCGCTCGCAAGACCCCTTCAGAGACTGGTCGAGTTAAGAAAGTGTTGAAGGATGATATCAACATGAAAACTTCTGGTTCCAGTGAATTTGCGGCAAAAAATGCTGCTTCATCCAACATTTTGAAATAGATTGATCCATGAAGCGCGTTAGCAGTATGGTACATTGAATCTGAGATTGACATACTGACTGTGCAAATGCCATCACCAATAATCATTCTTGGTTTAAGATTTCGATTTATTGGTGCAGCAAAGTAAATGCGCTCAAGGCCGCGCCAATGAGCCTCTGAGGTCATTTCGGAATCTGGTCAAAGAAATCTACTTCACCTGTCTTAAGGTTATATTCTGCACCTGCAATGATGAGCTTTCCATCATTGACCGCTGATTCTAAAATAGTTGAGGTTGCGTACAACTGCTGTGCTGACTGTTGGATATTGGCACGAATCGCGTCATTGAGAAGTTCATCTTGATGCAAGTTTGAGCCATTCGATGTAAGTGAACTTACCACGGGTGAGATTGCATTCACAATAAATTCAAGGTTTGGCGATAAATTTCCTGATGGCTGGCTGATTTCTTGAAGGGTTGCTTTGACAGCACCGCAGTCGGTATGTCCCAATACTACAACCAGTTCGCAACCCAACACTGCAACTGCGTATTCCACGCTGCCAATAACGGATTCATCAGTGATGTTACCAGCAACTCGAATAACGAACAGATCTCCTAAGCCTTGATCAAACACTAATTCTGCCGGTACGCGAGAGTCCGAACAGCCGACAATTGCAGCGAATGGATTTTGACCTTCGGCTAGCTTAAGTCGTCGTTTCGAAGAAATGTTGCCACCGTAGTTTTGCTCAGCAACGTAGCGTTGATTTCCAAGAGTCAGTCTATTGAGCGCATACATAGCAGAATTCATTTTGATTAACCTTTGAGTGAACCACTCCCATTTTATTGTCTTCAAATGTGTTGAATTCAGAGATTAAATCCCTCAATTTTCGTCTGTCACTCTCAGTGACTGACGCAGATCAAAAAGTAGAAACAGTTGCGATGCTCCTTATTCCAAAAGTGTTGACCAGTGTCAAACAACGATGTTTGATTTCGTCAAAAGGAACCGAATTTTTTAGTAATCCAAAATTCGAAAAACCCGACTAGACAGTAAGCGAAAGTATTTTCAGGAGCTCAGTGAGGAGGATTGCGACTGTTTTGAATTTGTTTAACTCTGGACGGCCAGGTCGATCGGATATACGCCAAAATGTCCCAGATTTCATCATCCGTCAATGCATGACCAAATCCTTCCATACCACTTTTGATGTCAGTTAATCCTAGAGTCGCAAAGTACTCCATCCCACCGTATTTTGTGTAATTGAACAGCATCTGATTGTCATGGTGCCATGTATGCCCAGTTACATCATGTGGCGGAGCTGGCAGAACGCCGTCCGGACCTGGTGACTGCCAGTTGGGCTGTCCCTCAAGGTTCATCCCGTGGCAGGAACCGCACTGCTGTTCATAATGTCGTTGCCCGTTTACCAAATCACGATTCTCTAATTCATGAACCGCAAATCCGACCGCGGGAACCAGAAGCAAAACTAGAATCAAGAACTTTTTCATGAAGAGTTACTACACAGTGTATGAGTATGAGGTGAATTGTATACGCTCAAAGCAAAATATCAAAAAGTCGGGTTTCTAACCGAAATTGAAACTCTAATTGAATCAGCAACATAAGTTGATCTGTTTCACTCGAATTAGTGACAATACAAACCGTCAGAGCACAGACAAAGTAGTCTTGAAGTGTTGGTGTATTTTAAGATTCAGCAACCCGGCAAATTTCACAATGTGTGAAAATTTCTTCGTTTATTATGGTGTAGTGGCGTCACTGAATCGCCGTTCGTAGCAATTCGGTAGCCGTATGAGCTTTTAATTCCAACAAATGGAGGAGATAAAAAATGTATGCAATTCTGAAGTTTGCAATTGCGTTCGTAAGCGCACTGTTTATTTCGCAAGCCGCCTACGCG
>CAZYSR010000060.1:0-3092 GCA_964649525.1 uncultured Gammaproteobacteria bacterium | reverse complement strand
GCACATGTATTCGACGAGTGGCATTTGTGTGGTATTCATGATGAACGGGGCATCACCGCAAGACAACTCCATCGGCGCGTGCAACCAGTGCTATCCGAAAACTGTTCAATCGAGCTCCATTTCGATGTGAGATCAGGATTTGAATCGATTTTATCCCGAATTTCTGCAAGTGATCGAATCGTGGTATTCGGCTCCTTTTTAACGGTCGGTGAAGTGATGCAGCGGTATCGGGATCAGGAACAAGGGAAATCATGAACAAACGCCTCAGCGGACTCCGTGAGCCAAAATCGAACCCTTGGCATATGCTAACGGGTATGTTGATCTGGGGTGTTTTCGGGTATCTTGTCATTTTTGAAGTTATGGATTTCTCTCAAAACGACAGTCAACTTCCGGTGTCTCAAGTGACTGCAAATATAGCGGCTTCAACTGAACAGTCCGCAAATCCAACTATCAGGGCCACTGGTTTGAATTCATCATCGATTGATAGTGTGTCATTAGCTCCGGGTTGGTATATCCATGTGGGTTCTTACCAGAGTAAGATAGAAACTGAAGTTGAACGCCTCAAGTATTTGCGTTTGCAAGAGCCCGTTCAGATTGAAATTAGTGCTGATCAGTTGTTGCATATGTTTGTCGGTCCGTACCATTCTCAGGCGGAAACTACTCGTGCCAAAGACAAGATTGAAGCTGAGTTGGGTGTGAAGCAGGTGACAATCAGACAGATCGGCGAATCACACAACGTTGCCACAGTCGACACGAATCAACCAGAATCAATAAAATCCTTGAAGCCAGCTGTTCCGGTGGACACCTGGTATATTCAGGTTCGCGCATTTGAAATTGCTGAAAATGCGCAAAAACTCGGTAACGAGATACGAACTAGGAATCTGCCATACAAAATAGAACCGGCCAATGGATTGATCAGAGTTTTGGTAGGTCCTTATTCTTCTAAAGAAAAAGCGACTGAAGCATTACCGGACCTAACGAAAGCTCTTTCCTTGGGTACCGTCATCGTTCGTCAGCTTGAAGGTTAGCTGAGATTCAACAGGCTGGCAATTAGGATGAGCGAGCGGTCATGTATTTTTATTCAACGCTCTAGCCCATATCGATTATTATGAGGTGGGTAACGCAGTTTGGTTTGCGGTGCGCGTATCTGTCTCTACACAAACTGAATTAGTTTAAATCTGTTGTCTCCACTCGTCATTGACATCGGCTGCGTTGTTGTCATTCTTGTCTCGCTGTTGATTGGCTATTTCAGGGGCTTTATCCAGTCCTTTCTGTCTGTGCTGTCTTGGGTATTTGCCGCGTGGGGTACTTGGACGTATGCAGATCTGGTCATTCCTTATCTTTCAGATTACAATCTCGACCCTGCCTTGCAGGTGATCGCTGCAAATTTAATTTTGTTTTTCGCACTATTGTTAATTGCTACCATTGTAAGTGTCGTACTGGCACGTCTGATTGTTGTTCAACACATCGTTGGAATTGATCGCACTCTAGGTGCTGCATTCGGCATCGTCCGAGGCCTTGTCATTGTGCTTGTGCTGGCTTTAGTCAGTACATTTGCATTTGTTCCAGACGCATCATGGTGGCAGAATTCGGTCGCATTAGCACTGCTTGAACCCTATGTTGTTCAGATGCGAGAATTTGTGGATCCATTTCTGACGCCAGAATTATTGACCAGTTAAGCCCATTACAATATCTTCACGATTCTGAAACCATGATCCGAAAATATCAGTGTTTACCATTGAGGGCAGGTTAGAGTATGTGTGGCGTTGTTGCGATTCGATCCGCTGAGCGTTGTAGCTTTGAACTTTTTGAAGCGCTGACTGTTTTACAGCACCGCGGGCAGGATGCTGCCGGTATTGTCACGAGTGATGGTCAGAGAGTCTTTTCTCGGTCTTCGAAGGGACTGGTACGGGATGTCTTTACAGCAGAATCTCTGTTGGATTTCAAGGGTAATATGGGAATTGGACATGTACGGTATCCAACTGCAGGTGGAAATTCTGAAGCGGAATGTCAGCCCTTCTACGTTAATTCACCGTTTGGAATTGCCCTGGCACACAACGGCAATCTGACGAATGCAAATGAATTGGGTGTGAAGGTCTTTCAAGGTGACCGCCGACAGATCAATAGCAGTTCAGATTCCGAACTTATGCTGAACGTACTGGCTTATGAACTTTCCACTACAATGCGCGAAAGCAGCGGGAAACTTAAGCCTGAGCATGTGTTCAAGGCAGTTGAAAAAGTGTATGAACGATGTAAAGGAGCTTTCGCGGTAACCGTGTTAATCGTAGGCGGCGGGTTACTTGCATTTCGCGATAGCAATGGAATTCGTCCGCTCATATACGGTACGCGTGATGCAGGCAACGGTGGTCAGGATTTCGCATTTACCTCGGAGAGTGTTGCACTCGACGTGCTTGGATTTGACGTGGCACGGGATGTTGCACCGGGTGAAGCGATTTTCGTGGATAACGATGGCAAACTTCATACGAAGCAATGCGATTCAAATGCACATTCCTCACCGTGCATATTCGAATACGTCTATTTGGCGCGTCCAGATTCCATGATTGACAGGATTTCCGTTTACAAAACCCGGTTAAGGATGGGTGAATGGCTTGGTAAGCGATTTTTAGAGAAATTTCCGAACCACGATGTTGATGTTGTCATGCCTATTCCGGATACCAGTCGGGCTGCGGCAATTCAGCTAGCCCACACGATTGGCGTGAAATATCGTGAAGGCTTTATCAAGAACCGATATTTCACCCGTACTTTTAACATGCCTAGGCAGTCACAGCGAAAGTACTCGGTGCGGCACAAATTGAACGCGATTGAACTTGAGTTTGAAAATAAAAATGTTCTGCTTGTCGATGATTCAATCGTACGTGGTACGACTGCAAAACAAATTGTCAAGCGGGCGCGGGAAGCCGGTGCTAAATCGGTTTACCTGGCATCTGCTGCACCACCGATTCGTTATCCAAATGTTTATGGCATTGATATCCCAAGTCCTGAAGAATTAATTGCCACGAATCGTACCTATGAACAAATTTGCGAGCAGATCGGTGCTGACTATGTTCTCTATCAGCGCTTGGATGATCTGA
>CAZYSR010000059.1:0-2897 GCA_964649525.1 uncultured Gammaproteobacteria bacterium | reverse complement strand
CCGCTCAACTGGTATGCCGATTTGATTGAGCCATACATCAGCCGCTTCGTCATCTTCGGAATATACGGTTACCCATAGGCGATCTTCCGGCAGCTTAAATCCACGAGTCAGTAAATCCCACGCGAAATGAATGGCGTCGCGCTTGAAGTAATCGCCGAAACTGAAGTTGCCCAGCATTTCAAAGAAGGTGTGGTGTCGTGCGGTATAGCCAACATTTTCCAGGTCATTGTGTTTTCCACCAGCCCGTACGCAGCGCTGGGCAGTAGTCGCGCGATTGTATGGACGCTTGTCTGCCCCCAAAAACACATCCTTAAACTGCACCATCCCGGAGTTGGTGAAGAGCAGCGTTGGGTCATTGCCAGGCACCAGTGGACTGCTCGGCACAATTTCGTGCCCCGAGTCTGCAAAATACTGCAGAAAGGTCTCTCTAATCTGTGTAGTTTTCATTCTGAATGCTTATTCTGTCTGGCTTACCTTACGGTACCCTTCCAAATTTTCATGAATCTGATCGGTAGTAAATCCCCGGTTTTTCAGAAAGTTTGCTCTTTTCGCCCACTCTTTAAAACTGTTTGCCGGACGATCTCCGTATTTACGCTCAATTACGCGCGTCAATTGTTGAGTCCAACTGTTATTCCACTCCGCCAGGTAGGTGGTTGCGAGGTCATCGGCTACACCGCGCTGTGTGAGTTCATACTTGATTCGGACAGGACCGTAGCCTTGTCGCACGCGAACCTGAATCAACGCTTTGGAAAATCTCTCTTCAGAAATCAGACCGCTAGTACTTAACTGCTCAGCAACCGATTCAGCATGCTCTCGCCGAGCCCCTTTGCTGATCAGTTTTCCCACCATTTCCTGCCGACAATACTCGCGTCGTGACAAAAGCGCTACCGCTTTTGAGCGAACTTCACCGAGTTCTTTCATCTGTCAGGTTAAGCGACCGTTTCCGCCTCCATTGATTTAGGCACCACGCCAACCTCCTCGCGAATTTTGAACTCAACTTCCTCTGCTATATCCAGATTCTCGCTCAGAAAAATTCGAGCATTCTCGCGGCCCTGACCGATACGAGTATCCCCAAAACTGTACCAGGCGCCAGCCCGATCAATCACTTTATGTTTTACACCCAGATCGATCAACTCGCCTTCGCGCGAGATGCCCTGCTTGAAAATCAGGTCGAATTCGCACTGCTTGAATGGTGGCGCAACCTTATTTTTGACAACCTTGACCCGAGTTTGGCTACCAATTACATCCTCTCCCTTTGATATCTTGCCAAATCTACGAATATCAAGTCGAACTGAAGCATAGAACTTAAGTGCGTTTCCACCGGTCGTTACTTCAGGGCTACCGTACATCTGCCCAATTTTCATTCGAATTTGATTGATGAATATGACCAGAGTCTTGGACTTATTGATGCTACCGGTTAACTTTCTGAGCGCCTGGGACATTAGCCTTGCGTGCAAACCCATGTAGGAATCGCCCATTTCTCCATCGATTTCGGCACGTGGTGTCAATGCTGCGACCGAATCAACAACTACCACATCGATTGCTGCGGAACGAACCAGTTGATCCGCAATTTCAAGTGCCTCTTCACCATTATTGGGTTGAGAAACCAAGAGGTCATCTACATTCACACCCAATACTGCTGCATGGGCAGTATTTAGCGCGTGTTCGGCATCGATAAAAGCTGCAGTTCCGCCCAGTTTTTGGGCTTGAGCAACCACCGACAGTGTTAGTGTTGTCTTGCCTGATGCCTCAGGTCCGTAAATTTCAACGACGCGCCCACGTGGCAGACCGCCAACACCCAAGACCAGATCAAGCCCTAGCGATCCGGTTGGGATTACCGATACATCGCCATCAACATCTTCATCACCCAATCGCATGATTGAGCCTTGTCCAAACTGTCGTCGAATCTGTCCTAGAGTTGCTTCCAATATTTTTTTCTTACTTTCATCCATTCCGTTTATCCGTTCTCAGTTTTTCTCGGTTCATTTACATGACAGTCGACAGATTCGAACCGAAATCTGTATTCGTTCAGAACTTCTTACGATCTTTGAACGAGTCAATCAGTATCAAGATACCATTGACTGAAAATTCAATCAGACCAAATACCGATTTTTAATTGACGAAAATTCAGCTGCCTTTCAAACCAATCCGAGTGAGTAGATCATCCGCCGGTAAATATCCGCCGATAACGCTACCATCGTCAAGCACCAGCGTGGGGGTGCCCCTTACGCCACCATCAACTCCAGCCTGGTAGTGATCTGCAACCGGATTCGTGCAAGTCAACGCTGGCAGCACTTCACCTGCTTTTGATCGAGTCATCGCCTGCTGTGGATTGTCCGAGCACCAGACCGTCACAATTTTGTCGTAACTTGACGATCCAATTCCTGCTCTTGGATAGGCTACGTAACGAACTTCCAGCCCGGCGTCATTCAACGCCGGTACTTCCTGGTGGAATCGTCTACAGTAGGAGCAATCGATATCGGTAAATACGGTAACGTAGCGTTTTTTGTCAGTTGCAGCAAAAACAACCATATTTTCAGTAGACAATTCACTCACGGCAGCACTGATACCTCGATTGTTGATTTCCTCGTTCAGGCTCACGCCACGAACCAGATCAAATGCTTCACCAATCAGCAAAACAGAGTCTTTCAGTATAGCGTGATAAATTGTCCCGTCGATATCAATAACATAAACTCCATCAGTTGCAGATTCGACAACTGCTGCATCGGGCAAATCTCTACCGATTAGATACTGAATGGCTGCCTTAACTTCATCTCGACTGCCATCTGCGAACGCAAAGCTGTTTGCCGTCAGGCCTATCAGTATGGCCAGTGCGATTGTTGCGTACTTCATAACTTCATCCTAAGAATTGTGTCATCCCAGCCCAATTGCATAGA
>CAZYSR010000058.1:0-6212 GCA_964649525.1 uncultured Gammaproteobacteria bacterium | reverse complement strand
TATCAGTCCCGGTTGCTGCCGGAACCAATCCAGCGGCAACCGCTGCCGCGGAACCGCCAGAACTACCGCCTGGAACCAGCGTTGTATCCCAGGGATTTCGAACCGGACTGAAAAAGGAATGTTCACTTGATGACCCCATGGCGAATTCATCCATGTTGGTCTTGCCTAGCAAAATGGTGTTTTTCTCTTTGAGTCTTGAAACCAACGTTGCATCATAAGGTGCGACAAAATTTGACAGTATTTTTGAACCACACGTAGTCAACAATCCTTTTGTGCAGAAGATATCTTTGTGTGCCAAGGGTATTCCTGCCAGTGGATCGAGTTTTGTCTTAGTGCGCTCTCGATCAACTCTCTTCGCACATTCCAGTGCACCTTCCTGATCGAGTGTAATAAAAGCGTTAAGTTCACTCCACTCGTTGATGCGTCGAAATGACTCTTCACACAATTCAAGTGCGGAAATTTCCCCACTTTGTAGTGCTTGACTCAGTTGAACCAGTTCTGAACTGCTTGAGATCATTTCAATTTTTTACTTTTACCTGGAGCGCAAGCTACTTGGCTGCTGACTTATGTGGACTTTTCCTGGTTCAATGTTTGGTGAAGTGCATTAGTTATTCTTGGTGAGATGCTGTTGTTCTGATGGAGGCAACACTCAAAATAACAAAAGCTCGTCAACTTTAAAATTCGAATTCACTCCAAAACTTTCGGCACCAGGTACAGCCCTTCCGAAGTTTGCGGTGCGATTTCCTGCAATTCATCGCGCTGTTCCGGCTCAGTAACTTCATCCGGTCTGAGTCGCAATTCAATATCTTGGGGATGCGGCATTGGCTCGATGGCATCGGTATCAACCCCCTGCATCTCACTAACCATTTCCATAATGTTTGACAGTTCAGCAGCATACATATCAAGCGTCTCCTCATCGACTTCAAGGTGTGCAAGTGATGCAATCAGCTGTACGTCGGATCTGGAAAGACTCATAGCGAAGATATTGAAAATGAATGGATGATTTGTGTAATGATTTAACTCTTCTGCAGTTCAAAGTGTGTATCTGTCTGATTACAGCACATTAACTGCGTTTCATTCTTATCTGAAAGATTCTAAGTGTTCAAACTACTATGCGAAACGACAAATTTGCGAAACCCCGGTCAAAAATGATCACTAGAGAGAAAAAACACCACGACACTGGGACCAGCGTGGTAACGTCAAACAGATAATGTACAGAGAGGAGATTCGAAATTGCTAAACAAATACTAGTACTTTGTCACTGGAGCAACTACTCTCTTCCGATTGAATTAGCAACAATCAGATTAAATTCTGACCAAGTAAATCGCTTTCAGGGGTTTTCCAGTCGATAAGTTTGATGAGACAGTAGAAAGATCCCAACTGATCAATTATTGAACCAGTTCAATCAGGTAATCAACCGCAGCTCTCACGTCGTCGTCAGTCAACAGCAGATTACCACCTTTCGGAGGCATGATCCCAAACTGGCCTTGATATCCAAGAATCGCGTTGTTGTACAGTATATCGACGCCTTTCTGAATTCTTGGATTCCAATTGTCAGCATCGCCGGGTTTTGGCGCTCCGGTCAGTCCGACGTTATGGCAGATGAAACATGCTGTTTCGTAAACCTCTTGTCCGCGATTTTCGTCAACTGCTGCAGCCTGTGTTACTTCGGCAACGGCTTCGGTGGTTGTTCCAGAATCTGAAGCTGGCATAGATTGCGCAACGCCGCCGACATTCAATTTACCCACTGGCTCTGTTCGACTGGCAACTACGCGTTGCGTATATTCTTCAGTCTGTGCCCTAAGCTTATCATCGATTGAACCTCCGATCATGGCACCTAGTGCAATCAATACAACTGTCAGAACTACCAGGAAAGCAATTAACTTCCCAAAAGCTCTTGCAAATTGGCTGTCAGTCATCATTTGTGTCGCTTACCTTTAACTTTCAACTATCTATGCATCGCCAATAACCTGGAACTGCACTTTGAATTCGGAACAGACGCTGAGCGGGCATTTGGTTGCAGATTAACAAACGTAGCGCCTAAACTCGGTCGATATTTTACTATCTGAACTGTGCGAATGAATGCTGGATTTGGCTTGTTTGCACCGAATTTAATCGCCAAGCTCATTTTTCAAATGAGAATTGAGCAGTCGGTGTTAATACCGTGTCATTCGTCGTCTTCTTCATCAAGCGGGAAGAGAATCAAAACTCGATTGTTGTGATTCAGATGATAATCGCAAGACAATCTAAGCTCTCCTGCGCTTCAGTTAGTCACTGAACACCCATCCAATTTTCATCGTAGGAATAGAACCGAAAGTGCTGCCGGTGCTGATCCGTTATTTTCACTGAATTTCCAAAATAGTCGACTTCTTCAATCTCTGAATAGATGTTCTCTAAACGTCGCTTTATGCGGGCATCGGGACACAAATAAATTATCTCATCCCACTGACCAAACTTTCGTGCATGAAGATGGGATTCCATTATTCTGGGATATCGATTTTTGGACTTTACCGTCCGCTCGACTTCTATTGCAATTCTCACACCATCTGGACGCGTCGCCACAACATCTGGAAAAATTCCACGTTTCTTGCTGAAACGTTCGGTGCCACTGCACTTGGTCCAATCATACCATCCGCTTCGCTCCGCCGATATTCGAAGTCGCTGAATGTCTAACTGATGCGTAAACGAAACTGGGTTAATAGAATTCTTTCTAAATGCGCGTCGATTTTCCGCATCGGGAATCTTCTCTCGAACGCTGTTAATTCCGTAAGCGGTAATTCCCCAGATTTTTACTGAAGAATTTTCAATGAAAGAAATTTCCACACTTCGAATCATCTTCGCTTTTGACAATTCATCCAGCACTTTACTCAGTTGTTCCTCGTTTAAATCAACTAACAGCTCACTGATGATATCGACATGCGTCCACATCTCGCCAAACAGATAGTGCAATATCGCTTCGCCTGGGTCTCCACCCCAATCAATTGCTGGCATGTTGCCGGGCTGTTCAAATTCATCAGTGTTATCTGTCACCCGTGTCAGTAAATCGACGCCCAAGTCAACCGCTAATTCTGCGACTGTAATCTCAGTTGTTGTCTTGACAACTCGCATTGCCTCTGCAAATGCCAGTTTGGGTAGCCCTGCTCCTATACAAACTGCGCAAGCTTTTGGCAGGCTTAGTACAGTATTCACATCAATCAGATTGCGCGTTGTCTCACCAACGGACCGAGACGAAGACAGTGATTCAGACAGTTCAATGTTTCGTTCAGCTTGCATGTTTTGAGTGGATACTAAAATTTCCCCTGTTTGATTAGAAATCCAAGACGCAGTAGCGTAATCCGCTGGACGATAGAGCCACTTTATTGGGGTCGTATCAAGAACTGTTGCTCGTACCGACAGTTCCCTAAGGTCGGCCCCGCAACTGGCAAAATCTCCCAAAGACTGGTGCGCTAGCAGAATGTTGCAGCCCTTGTCACGGATTGTGCCAAGAGCGTTCAATGCAGGTAGACTCAGCAGATATTTGAATTCATCGAGAAAAATTGAGCAGTGACGTTTGCGACCTCTTGACCTTTCAATTAACTGGATCAATCGAACAAACAGCATTTTCTGTAGCGTGATGATCGGCTCATTTCTTACGGAACCGACAAAGTAGGTGCAGCCTCCTTCCTCAATTCTCGTACTTAATTCGACACCTTCTTTCGTTTGCGTACACGCCAAACCACTGATTTCATCAAGTGCCGCGAAAAACGCCTTGCCACCAGCCATTAGGTCGTCGCTGGCTGAACTTCGAGCTTTGCTGCCAATTTCACTCAGCGTCATTGTGCGATCGGCCACAAATGCAGCGGCCATTCTGGCGGCTTTACGATCATCCAGTCTATAAAAATCGGCAGCATTTCCTCGTCGTCCCAGCTCCAGACCTGCGTAGAGCATTTCTTCGACCTCATCCGTCGAAGCTTTGAGTATCGGATTGATTTGTGGTGCAGGTTGGCGTAAATCGACAAATTCAAACGGCACTCTTGCCCTTTCACATGCTGCTCTGTAAACACTAGGGGCCCATTCGTCTTCCTTCGGATCGAACACAAACACCGCATCACCATAGAGCAGTGATTGTGTCAGCGTAACACCCGCCTGCACACCCTTACCTGCACCTGGTGGACCCATAATCTGAACATGAGAAGTCTTCCACATGTCTCTGTTGATTGAAACTGCATTTCCCGCAGTGTCCTGACCGAGATAAATCAAGTCTTTGGTGATCGCCCTTTCAATTTCCTTCTCGATATCGGCATCTGGGCGATCGTAAAAGCTCTGCTCGACTGTCCTGATATCCGTCAACTGGTCCTTTAGGCCAGCGCTAAGCGTTTTTTGGTGCAAGTAATTGATGATCTTGGGTTCAAAAAATCGGCCCAGAAGATAGGCAGTCGCTATACCGACAAAGATCCCAACGAATCCGGAGATCGTGTGGCTCTGCGAAACCCAGTTCCCTTCAACTGTTCCCCAGGTTTTAGAAATGAGGTGAAGTGTCAGCAGGACACAAACTGCTACAGGGAGGACACCAAATCCCAATCGAATGCAGAAAGTGATCCAACTCGGGTGCTCACGGAACATCAGTGCGATACGCAAGCCGGCTATGAGAAGGAATCCAAGAAGAAATACGGTCAGGTGGGAACTAAACTGAGACGAATAAAAGACCGTCGAAATGAATGTATCGAAGATTGAGAACAAGCCCATTAGTTTCCATCGAATGCCAGTTGCCAAGCCTCGTGCAGGCAATATTCAATCCTTGATTACCGGAAAAGATTTACCTCCTACGTTAACAATTCAGTCTGACTGTATTGGATGCCAGATATCAAATAACTTAGCAACAATGTGCGAGCCATGTTCAAATTATGGACCCCAGAGCTGCAGCACATCGACAAACAAAACGCGAAAGAAAAACAAAAGTGCAATACTGCCAAAGAGAAGCCGAACCGTGTCCCTCTCCCCCTCTTCGTTTCGATGCGTGAGCGCATGATAAGCCACGACACCAGTAACAATTAGAAAAAAGATATTCAACCCCATCTATAGATTCGCCATATCAGTAACATGGTGGAAGCAGGCACTTGACAACTCTGAATTGAACCGCCACTTCGGCAATCAATACCAAGAGACCCATTGTAATGAGTATCATCACAAAATAACGCAACCCAGCTCGCACAGACTGCGGGGTTGCATCTGGCAGCCTCGAAATGCCCAGTTCCTCCTTATTTAACACTCCCTGTGACTGCAGGTCCAGAATCATTCGTGAGTATCCCCGCACCCAGTGAGGGACAATTTTGTTGAACATATACCGGCAGAAATAGCTTTCCAATACCCGACTGTTTGGCAATTTTCCGAACCACCATAAATAGGCCAAGCCAAAGTAGTCGTACTCTCGAATTTCGAGAAGTGCTGAAATCTCAAGAATATCTTCGACATCCTCCGGAAGATCTTCATCCATGTGATGATATCGTCGAATGCTTTGATTCAATTCATCTTCATCTAACTGCTGTCCATAAATTTTTTGGCGAAGCCGCCAAGTCAATCTCAAGAACAAACGCCAAATCAAAGCGAGAACTTGTTGAACTATCGACATAATTGATGATTTTCTAAAATCAATATTTGACTACTAGTTGTATGTTAATTTCAATTTTGAATTCTGTTGTCAGAAATTGTCGTACTCAATACTGCCAGCAAGTCGAGCGAAACATAATTCCGACTATTTATCTACCAACTCAGCACTACGTGAACAATACTCAGAACCGCAACCAAGTGGTAGAAACAATCTCAAACACTGTCGCAGCAACTTTTTAGTTTTAGTGATGAGTAGAAAATTCGATTCAAGACCCCATCACTATTCATTTGATATTCGAAAACCGCTGAATGATATAAGTCAGGACTAAATTGAATTACATCAGTTCCTTATTTGACTACCAAAAGAATGGAGAGTTTCTAGCTATGGCTAAAGCATATTGGATTGCTCACGTTACCGTCACCGATATGGACGAATACCAAAAATATGTCACATCTGCGCCACCAGCATTTGAAAAGTACGGTGCGAAAATTCTCGCACGGGGCGGGAATCATGAAGTCATGGAAGGTAGTGGCCGAACTCGCAATGTAGTCATCGAATTTGCGTCATATGAAGATGCACTCGCATGCTACCGTTCGGAGGAATACCAAAAAGCGCGGATGTATCG
>CAZYSR010000057.1:0-1704 GCA_964649525.1 uncultured Gammaproteobacteria bacterium | reverse complement strand
GCAGTCGCTCGAATTGGCACCGATATCCTTGTGCACGGAATTATTCAAACCTCCGTTCGAGCTTCCATGATAGCAGCCGCAGATATTGGAGTCAGTCCTCAGATTCGTTACTCTGAACCGGGACTTGCTATTGTTGAATTCATACCAGGTGGCTGTCTAAGAATGGAAGACATGGAAGGTCACCCGAAAAATTTGAGAAACATTGTCCAACTGCTAAAACAACTTCATCAGGGGTCAAGTCAAGTTCATGGCTCCCTCACCTACTTTTGGCCATTCCAAGTCATACGAAACTATGTTGACGTTGGACAAAGAAAGGGGTCTCGCTTGATGGATGCTTTACCAGAGATCATTCGAATCAATAATTTGATTGAATCAACAGTCGAACCTTACACACCCGTGTTCACTCATAACGACACTGTGCCACAGAATTTCATGTTTGACGATGAAAACAACATTTGGCTAATCGACTGGGATTACGGTGGTTATGGGCACCCAATGTTTGACTTGGTCGGAGTCAGCTGTAATGCAGATATGAGTGAAGAGTCCGAGGCTGAGTTGTTTGAAATGTACTGTGGAACGGTCGATGATGCGACACACCGGCAGTTGACTGCCTTTAAACTGGCACTGAATCTTCGCGAGTATATGTGGGGAATGGTACAGGAAGTAACATCTGATCTTGACAGCGATAACGTTGCCGCATCGATGACTGACCTTTATCCAGATCAGGAACCTGGTTATGTGGGTTATACCAACATGAACCGCACCCGTTTCGAATCAAATTGGGAGCGATACCGGGAAATGTTCGAATAATCATCGTTAGAAAAAAGTTGTAAGTTTTGACATCAGTTGGATAATGTAAACAGAGCAAATGAAATTAGCTTGAATTTGACAGAGGGTCGATTCTTAGCTAAATTACTATATTCTTCTAAATTCGGCTGGATAAAGATTTCTGAAACTGCATGATTGATTCTCAAGTTTGAATTTTTTTCATCGAAATATAGTTTGACAGAGAATAGTCATGCTGAATTTAATTTTTAATTGTTTTGCTTGTAGAACAAATTGGAGGTAATTGAAATGAAAAGATTGCTACAAAGCACAATACTTGCAGGCACCGTTGCATTGTTTACCTATGCTCCCATTGCATCTGCAGAGGTCGAGTCCACTGACCCGATCAAAATTACCTGGCACGATTGGACCGGCCAGTTCATTACTGCAACACTGGTTGGAGAAATTTTGAAATCCATGGGATACAACATTGAGTATGTACCCGCTGACTACATTGCCCAGTTTGTAGGTTTGGAATCCGGGGATTTGCACGTTGCAGTGGAAATTTGGGAAACCACAGGAAAGGATGCACTTGAGGCATCACTGGCCACCGGAAACACCGTCGATCTTGGAGAAACGGGAATGGATGCAATTGAAGAATGGTGGTATCCGCTGTACATGAAAGAAAAGTGCCCGGGATTACCGGACTGGACAGCACTCAACGACTGTGCTGAAGCGTTCTCCACCCCTGAGACTCATCCCAAAGGACGATATCTGGGCGGCCCGGTTACATGGAGTGGCTACGATGATGAACGAGCCGAATCATTGGGCTTGAACTACGAAGTCGTGCATGCCGGAACTGACGCAGCGCTGTTCGGTGAAATTGAATCCGCTTATCAGCGTCAGGCCCCTATCCTGGCATGGGTCTATGCACCACAC
>CAZYSR010000056.1:0-3316 GCA_964649525.1 uncultured Gammaproteobacteria bacterium | reverse complement strand
ATAGAACGACGCGATCTGGCGCTCATCTGTGGCGATATGGGGCGCTATGCGAACGTAGACAACTTGTTGTCGCAGCATTCACGATTTCTGCTAAACCGAGATGATGCCGACGCTACAGTCAGGGACATGGAGCAGATTATTCGTAACCGCTGGTACAGTATCGCAAGGGCTGAGGGCACCACAGAAAGCGATTGCGAGCGTATTTCGGGTGCGTTCGTCTACCCTGGCTTTCGATTAAGTCATGATGGTGACGGAATTTAAACTGCGAATAAAATACCAGTCGCGGTTTCACGGCGAAACGTGCGTCAATACTTGATCGACAAGCCGATTCCCCTTTTCAGGCAAGTACTTCCGGTTGCGATCGAAAGTGAAGTGCAGGTTTCCAGAAGTTATTCTTCAGGTCGTCTGCTGGGCAATGCAAAATCTGCAAGATTTCTCCAGCAGTCATCAGTTTAACTGCATCGACCGAACGGGTAGCAACATCCCCATACACGACAGCTATGCGCGCATCATCGATACCGAAGTCTCAGGTGTAGTTAGCGCAGCTCGGTGTCGGGTCTTTCAGAAACTTAGGCACTGTCGGCTTCCGCGGTATCTGGCGGCACATTACTAATAGCGAAAAGTGCGAAAGAGGTCGCAAAGATACACTCGTTGACAGTATCGTGTTTTTGCCTGAACAGATTGTCGTCAGATTGTGTCCGTCTCACCGTGATTTTCTGCGGCACATTACGCAGGAACATGCACCACTGCTGAAAGTCGATTAATGGAATCACTCTAGACAGAATTAGAAGCTGGTAAGTTTCAGGTGGTGAGAGTCTACCCAGATACCAAACGTTTAACCTCAGACGAACGTGTCTACGGCGCGGAATTTGCCAGCCAAACTTCGAATGCCCAAGCGGTTAAATAATAGACCAGTAAAACCTGCGCTAGCAACACGGCCGTTCCAGTCCAACGAATCATGGCAACTTGCGCGGCACTGAGTTCTTTGTTACTGCGAGAAACGACTATCGCTGCAATACCCTGATGCAGACGGGTAGACACAACGCCGATGACAGCACCTGAGACAATCAGGCCACAAATCAAAAATGCAAGTCCTCCCCAACCAAAGAGGTTTTGCCAGGCACTGTTTTGCCAGGTTAGAAACAAGGTAACACCAAGAAATACCATAGCGGCAAAATTCAAAACCAACCGGCTTGCAGCAGCGGAGACAAACTGTTTGGGCAACTGGGTCAATGGAAGATTACTGTAAACAAATGGTTCGCCTTATGTCGAATATTCCCCAATATAGCATGAGAGCATCCTAACCTTCAGCAGGGTTAGTGCTTTGACAAGATAGGCCGACTTCCGCAATCTTATTTTCTCGGTGCCATGTATGGGGGGTGCGATCAGCTCAAACATGCTCTGCGGAATATTTTTGCTGAAGCTGCCGCTCATTAGACTGATCTGAAATAATCTTAAGCAAGGGTAGGATTGTGTGTGATATGGTGATGCAAACCAATTCGCCAATCAACTCATGTCTACGCAAAATACCTCGTTCAAGCACCTGTTCCGTCCAATCGACGTTGGACATAAAACACTCAAACATCGGCTGAATTTTGGCGCTCATACCGCCAATATGGCAGTTGACGGACTGCCAGGCGAACGGCATCACGGCTATTATCTAGAGCGAGCGATCGGCGGCGCAGCAATGATCGTGGTTGAACCGGTTCCGGTACACGGTCCTGCGACTTTGACGCGGGGCAACTTTCGCCACAGCGATGATTCAGTTATTCCCCATTTTCGCAGGATAACTGACAGCTGTCATGAGTACGGTACCGTGATGATTCAGCAGCTATACCATGTTGGACAACACGGTGATTGGGATAACTCATTTCTGCCAAACTGGTCTCCGTCGGGGCTGCCTTCCATGCACGATCATGATGGCAGCATGGCGATGTCCAAACATCAGATTGATGAGGTGATTGAGGCTTTTGTCGCGTCTGCGGTTCGTGCCAAAAAAGCGGGATTTGACGGCTGTGAATTAATGGCTGCCTACAATGCCATCATTGAACAATTCTGGTCCCCATTCAACAACCGTAGAGAGGATTGTTACGGTGGTTCCTTTGAAAATCGCATGCGATTTTCGACTGAACTGCTCAGCGCCATGCGAAATGCTGTCGGGAACGATTTCATCATTGGGGTCTGTACCAGTTATGACCCGGTCGTACCCGATGTTCTGCCAATGGAGGCCATGCAGGAAATTGCCGCCTATCACGACTCTCGGGGATTATTCGATTACGTAACCATCGGTACCGGTGGGTATTACAACTTTTATCTGATTATTCCGACTGCCATGCACGAGGATCAAATTGGGATGCCTTTCGCTGCCAATATTCGTGAAGTAGTCAAACACGCAAAAGTGCAGGCTGAGAGTCACATTCGAACACCAGATGCCGCTGATTATGCGATTGGATCTGGAGCTGCTGATATGGTAAGCATTGTTCGAGGCCAGATAGCTGATCCACATCTCGCCAATAAAGCCATGCAAGGAAGAGCCGAGGACATCCGACCTTGCCTTTCCTGCAATCAGATGTGCTGGGGGCGACGATTCAAGGATTACTGGATCAGCTGTCTGATCAACCCATCAGCAGGTCGTGAGTTCGAATGGGGTGGCGATCGCTTTATAGAAGCCGAAGTTCAGAAAAAGATTCTGGTGGTCGGTGGCGGACCGGCTGGGTGTGAAGCCGCCCGTGTCGCAGCTGAGCGAGGTCACACAGTAACATTGGTTGAAGCATTCGGCCAACTTGGCGGACAATTTCGTCTTGCTGGAATGCAACCCAGACGCGGGCAGATTCTGGACTACATCGACTGGTTTGAACGGCAGTTAAACAAGCTCGGTGTCGATGTACGTCTTAACACCCCATTCTTCTCGGAAGATGTCGTTGAATTCGGGGCGGATGCGGTTATTCTTGCAACCGGGTCGCTACCCTCAGATACTGGATATCAGCGTGGCATCCCGACACGGGATGTATTGCCCGGTATAGACCAGGGTAACGTTTGGCACGCAGAAGATGTTATGAATCGCTCAGCGAAACTTGGCCAATCGGTGCTGCTGTTGGACGACGTTGGTACCTGGAAGTCTCTCGGCACCGCTGTATATCTGGTGGAAAAAGGCCACTCAGTGTCAATCGTAACACCTTATGCAGTCATCGGAAGGGAATTGGTGCGAACCGCAGCTGACTACGCGGTTCGTGAGAAATTACGTCAGAATGGAGCCCAATTCTATCCCGAATCCGTGGTCAATGAATGGCAAGGCACAAGCGCACGAGTTATGGAT
>CAZYSR010000055.1:0-1550 GCA_964649525.1 uncultured Gammaproteobacteria bacterium | reverse complement strand
GCCTTTCTTGATCCATTAGTAGCCAGGCGATTACCAAAAGCACCTGGACGCATTCAACTTTGTCATGTACTGACGAAAAATGGTGGGGTGAGAAGCGAATTCACAGTTACCCGGAATAAAGACGGATCGTTTTACCTGGTGAGTTCTGGAGCTGCAGAACGGTTTGATTTAAGTTTTTTGAGCAAACACTTACCTGATGACAACTCAGTGCGAGTAGAAAACCTGACAACGAGTCATGCAACACTGGTTGTTGCCGGGCCGAATTCAAGAAAGGTTCTGCAGAAACTGACTGATACTGACTTGTCTTCAGAGGCTTTTCCCTGGTTGACGGCGCAGGACATTTATGTTGGAGTGGCACCGCTTCGGGCGATGCGCGTAAATTTTGTTGGCGAGTTGGGATGGGAGTTGCATCATCCCATTGAGTATCAACGCCATATCTTCGAGCAGTTGATGGAAGCTGGTCAGGAGTTCAACATTGGGCAGTGCGGAATGCGAGCAATGGACTCGCTGAGGATCGAAAAATCCTATCGAATGTGGGGGCAGGACCTGACTCGCGAGTACACCATACTTGAGGCGGGATTAGGAATATTCGTTCACATGGACAAAGGTGATTTTACCGGTCGTGATGCACTACTTGCTCAAAAGGATAGTGGGATTCCGCAAGAGTTTGTAACCGTTGAAGTTGAGGGGATAAAAGATGCTGATCCGTTGGGCAATGAACCGCTTTGGGATGGCGAGAAAATGATTGGCAGAGCTACAGCGGGTTCATATGGTCATTTCATTGGAAAGAGCCTTGCGCTGGGTTACGTTCAGACCGGATATGGCAAACCTGGAACAAAATATGAAATAGAAATTTTGGGCGACAGATATAATTGCACCGTTGTTGAAAACTCACCTCACGACCCAGAAAATATCAGGCTCAAATCGTAGCCAGTTCACACAAGCTTTTACAATTTTCAACCGAGGAGCGGTATGAAAGTCGTTGTTCCTGTTAAACGCGTTATTGACGCGAATATTAAAGTCAGAGTTAAGGCCGATCGCTCTGGCGTCGAACTTAACAATGTCAAAATGGCAATGAATCCCTTCTGCGAAATTGCAGTCGAAGAGTCGATTCGTATGAAGGAGTCAGATGCGGTGGAAGAAATCATTGTGGTTGCCGCAGGACCGCAGCAGAGTCAGGAAACCATTCGCACAGCATTGGCAATGGGTGCAGATCGCGGCATCCTGATTCAAACTGATGTACCCTTGGAGCCATTGGCAGTTTCGAAACTACTGAAGTCGGTCATCGAGCGAGAAGGCCCGGGCTTAGTCATGATGGGCAAACAAGCTGTCGATAACGACAACAATCAAACCGGACAAATGCTCTCAGCGATGCTGAACTGGTCGCTTGGTACTTTTGTTTCGAAAATCGAGATTAAAGACGAATCTTTTGAAGTCGTTCGAGAGGTAGATGGCGGACTCGAAACGGTATCGCTCTCAAAGCCAAGCGTCATCACAGTTGATCTTCGTTTGAACGAGCCGAGGTATGCTTCACTACCCAACATTATGAA
>CAZYSR010000054.1:0-13472 GCA_964649525.1 uncultured Gammaproteobacteria bacterium | reverse complement strand
GTGGTTGGTGGGCTCGGCACACTGTTTGGTCCAATGATAGGGTCGGCCGTACTAACAGCGCTGAAGCTCGGGTTGGGCCATCAAACATTGGTTGACAATTTTTTTGTCATGGGAATTTTACTGATTGCAGCAGTTTTGGTATTCCCAAGGGGCATAGCCGGTGCTTTTACTGGACGTCGAGTTTCATTTCTCGGTTCCAAAAAGAAAGGTAAATGGCAAACCCGGTCCAATCGTACCCAAGAAAAATTGAGTAACGAATAACTCATTTATCGAGAATCTGACGGTGGTAGAGACAGTACTATCAGTAGAGGGGCTTAGCGTCAGTTTCGGTGGAGTATTGGCGGTAGACAATGTAAGTTTCTCATTGAAACGTCAAGAATTGCATTGTCTAATCGGACCCAATGGTGCCGGGAAAAGCACTTTTTTCAAGGCGATATCTGGTGTTGTTCGCCCTTCTTCAGGTCGGGTGTGGATCAATGGCTACGAAGCGACACGGCTCCCTGCCCATCGGGTTGCACGTCTCGGTGTAGGAATCAAAATGCAGGTGCCTAATCTACTTGAAGGCCTAAGTGTTGAAGAAAATTTGTGGATAGCCGCTCGATGTCGCCACTCGGATAGAGAAGCAGAGGACATTGTTGAAAAACTGATGAATCTCACCGGAGTTGAAAAGAATCGAGTTTCTTTGGTTTCAGACCTGGCACATGGACATCGACAGTATGTCGAACTTGCCTCCGCTTTAGCGACCAAGCCTTCCATTTTGTTGCTGGACGAGCCGGCTGCCGGGTTATCTGAAACGGAAGTGGATGAACTTAGTTCGATTTTGCAACAACTCAAAAACCAAACAGCGATTCTTGTCGTTGAGCACAACACACGTTTTGTACGAATGATTGCCGAGTCCGTAACGGTGTTTCATAAGGGACGTATTTTGGCAGTGGGTTCACCTGATCAGGTGTTTCAGAACGAGAGTGTAAAACAGGTATATCTCGGCAGCAACTAAGTCCAATGACTCAAGTTAACGCAAACTACATACTATCGGTTCAAGGCATCAGAGCAGGTTACCACGGTGTCCCGGTCTTGCATGATGTTAACCTTCAAGTCGAAGAAGGAGCATGTATCGGAATACTTGGACTTAACGGAATGGGAAAAACAACATTGCTACGAACGTTGATGGGATTTATCCCACTGTTCAGTGGTTCAGTTCGATTTGACGACAAGGACATATCAAATCTTGAACCGTGGCAGAGAGCCCGATTGGGTATTGGCTATTTACCGCAGGGACGGGGAATTTTCAGTGACTTAACCGTGCAAGACAACCTTTGTATGGCGCACAACCCGGATACATCAGATAGTAGTGAGCAAGTCGCTGTAAAAAACGCAGTCTATCGGTTTCCGATTCTGGAGCCATTGCTGAAAAAAACTGGCGGCACGCTCAGTGGCGGTGAACAACAAATATTAGCACTCGCACGAGCGTTAATCGCTGAACCGGTGCTTCTCCTGTTGGATGAACCTACTGAAGGAATTCAGCCATCGCTTGTGAAACAAATTTCCGGAATCCTATCCGAAATTCGTGCTGATACGGGACTCACCATTGTTCTCGTAGAGCAAAATTCTGATTTCATTCGTTCTTTGGCTGACCAAGTAATCCGCATCGAAAACGGTGCAATTGTTGAGCCGGAAAAAAAGGGAAACCCAGTCCAGTCAAAGCCAATAGCAGTGCCGGTTGCTTCAGACTTAAAAAAATCACATCAGCCTAATCCCAATCCCACGATAAGCCCTCTCTCTGAAATTTCAGAGCAAGAGTCCACGGAGAAGTCAATGACAGTAAAACGTCCCACTTTTAATCAAGTTCGTACCATAGCGAGTGAACTCCACATGCACATGGATGATTCAGAAGTTGAAGATTATCTGAAACTGATGCAGGGTACACTCGATGCCTACGACATCGTCGATTCCATACCTGATGAACTTCCCAACGTGCAATATCCAAGAACCGGCGGCTACCAGCCTGACGCAGCTGATAACCCTTTAAATGCCTGGTATATGAAATGTGAGGTGCGTGGAGAACCCAGTGGACCGCTCTCGGGCAAAGAGGTAGTTTTGAAAGATACCATCTGTCTTGCTGGTGTACGCATGATGAACGGTACCTCAGTTCTTGAAGGATACGTTCCCGACGTTGATGCTACGGTGGTTTCGAGAATTCTTAACGCGGGCGGCACAATTGTCGGAAAGGCACACTGTGAGAGTCTTTGCCTGTCTGGAGGAAGTCATACGAATTCGACAGGGCCGGTTCGAAATCCCTGGAAGCCTACACATTCGTCAGGTGGATCTTCATCAGGATGCGGTGCACTGGTCGGTTCAGGAGAGGTTCCCATGGCAATCGGGGGTGATCAAGGGGGGTCCGTTCGTATCCCATCATCTTGGTCGGGGTGTTATGGAATGAAGCCAACGCACGGACTTGTACCATACACCGGTGTCATGTCGATAGAAGCGACAATTGACACCATCGGCCCAATGACGGGAACCGTTCTTGACAATGCCATGTTACTTGAAGCAATTGCAGGCAGTGATGACATGCTCGACCCACGTCAATATGCTCCTCGGACGGACAACTACACCGGGCAGATTTCGCGGGGAATTTCAGACTTGCGAATTGGAATTGTTTCGGAAGCATTTGATTGGCCCGAAAGTGAGCGCGATGTGAGCGATGCTGTACGCCTGGCCGGAGAATCATTAAAGAAATTAGGTGCCGAAGTCGATGAAATTTCCATACCCATGCACAAATTTGGCGGTGCAATATGGACTCCAATTGCTGTTGAAGGTTTAACGGACTTCATGATGCATGGAAATTCATTCGGTACCAACTACCGCGGTCTGTTTATTACGAGCTTAATTGACTTTTATGGGAACTGGCGATCTAGAGCAGACGAACTTTCCCCAAGCCTGAAAATAAATATGCTCATCGGAGAATATTTTCAGAAGCACTACCGTGGTCGATACTACGGAAAGGCACAGAATATTTCACGAAGGCTCAGACGTGCCTACGACAGTGAACTGCAACGGTATGACCTTTTGTTGATGCCTACCCTACCGATGAAAGCGACTCTGCTCCCTCCGTCGGATGCACCACTTTCACTCTATATTCAGCGTGCCTTCGAAATGATTTCGAATACTACGCCATTTAGTTGCACCGGACATCCAGCAATGAATGTGCCGTGCGCACTGCGAGAGGGTTTGCCAATAGGAATGATGTTGGTTGGCAGACACTACGAAGAGTCAACGGTTTATCGCGCCGCGTATGCATTCGAGCAGCAGAAAGACTGGCAAGATCGGTAATGCGGTTAATTTGAACCATTGAGGTGGAGAAAAGATGGGTGGACTTGATACACCGATTACAGATCTGAATAAGTCACTGTTCGACACAAATTTTGCATTGAGTTCTGACCTGGATACTGAAAATTCACAACAGCAGTTAGAACGACATTTTGTAGAACCGGGATTTTCTCATGTTGTAGGAGACAAACGACAGCCGCTGATTGAAACCACTATCCCAGAATTCTTCTCTGAAACTGTTGATAGGTATTCTGATCTTGATGCCGTAGCATTTCCCGCTTGCGGCATTCACTGGAGTTGGCGAGCTTTTTCTGAAAAAATTGATGCACTTGCGGCGGGTTTACTTGCAATAGGACTAAAACGCGGTGATCGAGTCGGCATTTGGTCTCCCAATCGACCTGAATGGCTTCTTACTCAGTTTGCTACAGCCCGGATTGGAGCAATCTTGGTCACGATAAATCCAGCTTACAGACTGGCTGAACTTGAACATGTCCTAAATTCATCGGGATGCGTTGCCCTGATAACCGCACAAGAGTTTAAATCCAGCAATTACCTAGACATGGTTCTCTCACTCATTCAGAGTAGTGAAGGAGCAGGTAATTTGAATATTCGTTCTGATCGAGTACCGGCGTTAAAAATTGTTGCTTGTATGGCAACAGATACAGACAAACCTGTTCCTAATAAACTGCTCAATATCAACGAGATAATGTCCATGGCAGGGCCAGCACATCAGAGTCGACTTGATGTCATCAGTGCTGGATTGGACCCTGATGATGCCATAAATATTCAATTCACCAGTGGCACGACTGGCGCGCCAAAAGGCGCTACTCTGACACACAGGAACATATTGAACAATGCTCACTTCACGACCGCAACTATGGAATTTTCGCATCTTGATCGACTCTGCATTCCCGTGCCGCTTTACCATTGCTTTGGCATGGTAATGGGCACTCTGGGTTGCGTAACCAAAGGTGCAACAATGGTATTTCCGGGTGAGGGTTTTGATCCAGTTCAAACATTGACAGCAATCGAAAAGGAAAAGTGTACCGCGCTTTACGGTGTGCCGACTATGTTTAATGCAATCCTGGCAGAAAAAACGTTCTCTGATTTCGATCTATCTACACTTAGGACAGGCGTCATGGCAGGAGCTCCCTGTCCAATTAAAACGATGAATAGCGTCGTTAGTGAAATGCATATGAAGGACGTAACGATCGCCTACGGAATGACGGAGACGAGCCCAGTGTCTTTTCAAAGCAATGTAGATGATTCGTTGGAAAAACGAGTTTCCACAGTTGGACGCGTTCATCCCCATGTCGAGTGCTGTATTCAAGATAGTGAAGGCGATGTTGTACCCGTTGGACAATCCGGCGAACTCTGTACGCGTGGATATTCTGTGATGCAGGGATATTGGGGAGACCAAGAACGAACGAATGAGTCAATAGACTCCCACGGATGGATGCACTCCGGAGATTTGGCAGTGCTCGATGACGAAGGTTTCTGTAATGTGGTAGGCCGCGTCAAGGATATGGTTATTCGTGGCGGTGAGAATGTATATCCAAAAGAAATTGAAGACTTTTTCTACAAAAATCAAAAGATTCAGGATGTTCAGGTATTTGGAGTTCCAGATAAAAAATTTGGAGAAGAAATTTGTGCGTGGATTGTACCCAAAGCGGGTAGTACATTAACCGAAGAAGAACTAAAAAACTTTTGCAAAGATCAAATCGCTCACTACAAGATACCTCGCTATATTCGAATCAAACGCGTGTTGCCGATGACAGTTTCAGGCAAAGCGCAAAAATTCAAGATGAGGGAAGAAATGATGAAGGAGTTGAATTGTGAGGAGACTGCGACTGCTTAAGTGATCAGTTGAACCGGCGATCGATCGAAACTGACAGAAGAAGTTTTCAAATATTCCTGGGGCGGTTAGACAACAAACTAAACCTGAATTAGAAATATAGATAAAGGGTGGTTGACACCACTCCAAGTAGGGAGCTAACTGGCTCCTACTCGAGCTGATTAGAGTGCGGTCTTAGTGAACGCGGTGTGATCGTATCGTGTATTCCCCGTCCTGCATGTCGTCGAACATTTCATTCAGTGCAGGGTGCTCAACCGGACCGCCAGCTCCGTCTGGAACCAAATTCTGTTCCGAGACATAAGCCACATAACTGCTTCGATCGTTTTCTGCAAGCAGATGGTAATAAGGCTGGTCTTTTCGCGGTCGAATATCCTCCGGAATGGACTCATACCATTCCTCAGTATTGTTGAATTCAGGATCGACGTCAAACACAACACCACGAAACGGAAAAAAACGATGACGCACAATCTGACCAATCTTGTACTTGGCTATTATCGACATAACACTTCAAATTTACTGGATAATGACTTCAATCAAAAAATAGTCTTTTTTTGATCAGTTTTCAAGTGCAATGAAGCGAATTTTCTCCTTCATCAAACGCTGAGTTGCATGGGTAATTGTCTTTGATTATAGATTGCAGAGCGACCTGATTTTGAATGGTATTGAAGAACGTCTTGCCGCACTAAATCCTCGTCAGAGAGAGGCGGTTACTGCACCGGATGGACCGTTGCTCGTTACGGCAGGTGCTGGGAGCGGAAAAACCGCAGTGCTGGTCAATCGTATTGCCTGGCTGATCGGCGTTAAGTCTGTTCCGGCTGATCGCATCATTGCCGTCACTTTTACCAACAAGGCAGCGCGAGAAATGAAAAGGCGGGTGCAGGAAATACTTCAGGGCGAAGAAGTCAATCCAGTCGTCGGCACCTTCCATGGATTGTGCAATCAGTTCCTTCGGACGCGTCATCAAGCCGCTGGCTTGGATCGATACTTCAACATCATGGATCAGGACGATCAGAAATCATTCATATCAAATCTGATGAAAGAGCGCAATCTGCGCTACACAGAATTGACGCCATCGTGGGTCCAATCCTATATCAACAAGTGTAAAGAGTCCAAGAAGCGCGCCGGAGAAAGCGAAGTCTATAACCACCGTTCAGAACTGCTTGAACACATGTATGAGATTTATGAGCGCGAATGTGAAGAACAAGGACAAGTCGATTTCGCTGAATTGATTCTCAGAACCGTGGAAGTGATGGAGCACAATGCCGAAGTTCGAGAGCAAATTCAACAACGAATCCTGCATGTTCTGATTGACGAGTTTCAGGATACAAACGAACTGCAGTATCAGTGGATGGAATTTTTCGGAGGATGGCGCCGCAACATCTCTGCCGTAGGTGACGAAGATCAGTCAATTTACAGTTGGCGAGGTGCTCTTTCCGGTAATCTGAAGCGATTCGAGAGGCAGTATGACGACGCGCTGGTAGTCCGACTGGAGCAAAACTACCGATCCACGAAACCGATACTGGATGCCGCTAACGCACTGATTAAACAAAATACCAACAGATTCGAAAAAAAACTCTGGACAGGAAAATCTGGAGGAAGTCGAATCAAGTACATGAGTGCAAGAGATAGTAACGAAGAAGCTGAGTTCATAGTGGATCAGATTAGAGCGTTTGCTGATAAGGGAAGATCTCTTTCTGAGTTTGCAGTACTGTATCGAACCAATGCTCAGTCCCGAAACTTTGAAGAAGCTTTTGGAGCTGAAGGAATCCCCTTCAGGGTCTACGGCGGTGTTCGGTTCTATCAGCGAAAAGAGGTGAAAGAGATACTGAGTTATTTGAGGCTGGTTGCCAATCCAGATGCAAATGATGCTTCTTTGGTAAAGGCGATTAACTGTCCACCCCGTGGAATTGGTGAGGTTGCTAGGCGATCAATTGCTGAAATGGCTGTTGATCGGAAATATTCTTACTGGGAAGCAACCTGCGCGCTCGCAGATACAGGTCGTAGATGGGCGAAAGTCAGACCATTTATCAAATTGATCAATGATCTTCAAAGCCTGAACGCTACGCGTTCGCTGAGTGAATTGATGGAACTGACCATTGAATTAAGTGGTTTGCGTGAGCATTACGAGCAGCAGACTGATCCTACCGAGCAGAATAGAGTCGTCAATCTGGAAGAGCTCATCAACGCTACCGCTGGATTTGAGCAATCACAAGAATCCACCAGCAGTGCTGATATTCTTGACAGGTATCTGGATTCTGTAGTACTGGATCCTGGTGATACACACGATGATAACCCCGAGGAAAAAGTTCAGATGATGACGCTGCACACGGCGAAAGGACTGGAATTTCCGATTGTATTTTTAACGGGACTTGACGAAACGATTCTGCCTCATTTCCACTCATTTGGAAGTTGGAAGTCATCTACTTTCAGGAAGAGTAAGGAGCAGGAGGAGATGCAAGAAGAACGGCGGTTATGTTATGTTGGAATGACGCGGGCAGAAGAGATTCTGTATTTCACGCGCGCCAATCGAAGAATGCTCAGAGGGCAGTGGGAGAATTTCCACCAATCAAGATTTGTTCAGGAGGTTCCAAGGGATTTAATTGAGCTTGTTCACTCAACGGAAGTGCCTGAGCCAACCGTAAATTATGATGCTAAGTTCGTTGACTGGCTGGGAAAGTCTGTTTTACATAGAAAATTTGGAGAGGGAGTAGTGACCGATGTCGAAGCAAGTGTTGACGACCTTTACTTGACCATTTATTTTGAAACTTTTGGTACGAAAATCATTCTTTCGGATTATGTCAGTATTGATT
The DNA here is from genome assembly GCA_964649525.1 of uncultured Gammaproteobacteria bacterium. GTDB lineage: Bacteria > Pseudomonadota > Gammaproteobacteria > Arenicellales > JAJDZL01 > JAJDZL01. The sequence goes on along the minus strand of CAZYSR010000054.1, from coordinate 5,477 downwards.
CCTAGCACCCAACACAGTCTTACAGTACGTCTAAGTTCGCAATTTAATTGGTCTTTAAATCAGCATGGGATTGGCTGACACTATTACGCAAATTCAGTGTGAGTATCGTAAGTTGTGCATTAACATATTAACTTTTAAGCGGATCTAGAAGATCTGTTTTTGAGCGTTGATCAGATATGGATACATCGGACAAAACAGTTGAGTTCATCCAGATGAAGGATGGAACTTATGAAGATTACCAATTGCTCCAGCAATATGAAGATGAATTTATTGCTGGGACGGCAGATCGCGTTCTCAGCCATCTGCTAAGCTTGGAGAATAGTATGGGCGGGTACAAGGTTAGTCGCTTGGAACATGCTTTACAGTGCGCAACCCGTGCCTGGCGAGACGGAGCAGGAGAAGAAATGACGGTTGCAGCCCTACTGCATGATATTGGAGATCACCTGGCGCCTGAAAATCATGGTGAACTGGCGGCGGCAGTATTGCGGCCCTATGTATCGGAAAGGACTTACTGGGTGCTCAAGCATCATGGTGTTTTTCAGGGATATTATTTTTTCCACCATTTAGGCGGAGACCGTAACTCCCGAGAGCAGTATCGCACATCCGAACATTATCAGGCCTGTGTTGATTTCTGCGAAAAGTGGGATCAGTCTGCTTTTGATCCAGAATACGATACATTGCCGCTTGAGTTCTTCGATCCAATGGTCCGCAGAATATTTGATCGTGAGCCTTTCGGATCGTATACGACCTGAATTGCCTCAGATACAAAACCAATTGATTTTTCTTCCATTTTTCTTTTACAACACTTCAAAACATGACAACATCCTTTAGCGACAGAGACGGATTTATCTGGAATGACGGTGAACTTGTGCCTTGGCGAGAGGCCACTGTTCATATTCTCACACATTCGCTTCACTATGGTCTGGCGGCATTTGAAGGCTTACGTGCCTACAAGACTGATAGAGGTCCCGCCATTTTTCGTCTTCAGGAACACACGAACCGATTATTTGAATCCGCTCACATATTGCGCATGAAGCCGACATTTGATCGCGATACGATCAATCAGGCGCAGTGTGAAGTTCTGCGAGCGAACAAACTTGTTAGTGGCTATATTCGTCCGATCATCTTCTATGGTTCAGAAGGGATGGGTCTGCGGGCTGATAATCTGTCGACACATATCATGATTGCTGCCTGGGACTGGGGTGCGTATCTTGGTGCGGACGGCATCAAGAACGGTATCAAGGTCAAGACTTCATCATTTGCCCGACTTCATGTCAATGTAGCCATGTGCCGTGCAAAGGCATGCGGTCACTACACAAACTCCATCCTTGCGCTTCAGGAAGCACTTGACAACGGTGCTGATGAAGCACTTCTCCTTGATACCAATGGTTATGTCATGGAAGGTTCCGGAGAGAACATATTTGTGGTGCAAAATGGTAAGGTGATTACCCCCAATCTAACTTCCGCCCTGGATGGAATCACACGGCGGACGGTGTTCGAACTGCTCGCTGAAATGGGCTACGAGGTGCAGGAGAGAGTCATCACCCGTGATGAAATTTACATTTCCGATGAGGCATTTTTCACCGGTACCGCAGCTGAAGTAACCCCGATTCGAGAATTGGACAGCCGTTTAATTGGGGATGGCACTCCAGGGCCAATTACCAGAGAACTGCAATCCAAATACTTTGACGTTGTGGAAGGACGAAGTGAAGCTCACATGGATTGGCTGACATTTGTGTGAACCTAAGCGATGAGTGAACAAGCTTATCAACCTAAACGCGGCGATACACCTAACGATCAGTCGTATGTCAATGTGACAAAGGATGATCTCCCGTTGCATTGTCCACTTGACCGAATGCGACTTTGGGACTCTCATCCGCGCGTCTATCTGCCGCTGGAAAAGGATGGTACCGTAAGGTGCCCCTATTGCGGTACTCTATTTGTTTTGGTTGAGAATTTGTAGGGCGCTTGGTTCGAGTAACACAATTCGAACGGCTGCTGATCGACCGTCGGGTTTGCTCGAGAATCTTCGAAAACTCTTTTGATCTTTGGTCCGAGGCGGGTGTTGATACTGTCCTTGGAGAGCGATGTTTTGATTGGACGCGATTTTCCTTTCCAGACAGCATCGATGCCTTTCATCTGCCACCCAACGCTTCGACGTTAGTGCTAGTTGGGATGGGTGGTGCGACACTCTCCGCTATTGCATATGAATGCGTATCCCGTCATTTGTCCGGACCCTCCCTTCACCAATTAAGCAGTACAGCACCTGAATCACTGGCGTACTTTCTCGCGGTGCCGCCACGGGAAGATTGTCACTTTGTGATTGCGAGTAAATCAGGGGAAACTCTGGAGACTCTGGTTATGGCCGAATCATTATTCGAACATGAGCACTCGGCACAAAAGTTCACAGTAATTACGGACCCAAGACAAAGTACGCTACGCGAATGGGCATTTTCGAAAGGGATTCGGACTCTCAATTCAGACCCGGGTGTACTCGGCAGATTCTCTGGTGTTTGCAGTTTGGCGTTGATACCGGCAGCAATGTTGGGCATCGACCCGGTAACACTAGAGTCCGCAAGAAATAACTTTGTCAATTCGGTCATTGTGGATACAGGAGAAGTCGCGAATCAGGTCCATAGACTGGCAGCAGAATTAGCGATGGCATCCTTGACTGGAGGTGAGTTACAAATCGATGTACCACGCAGACTGTTGCCGGTTGCGAGATGGATTGAGCAGATTGTTGCTGAAAGTCTGGGTAAGGCTGGCCTGGGCGTACTGCCGACCGTCCACTGTAGAGATGGAGAACTGGACCGATCTGGGGGGATTCGAGTTTGTGTTCCTGCCACTGAACGGGAGTTTAGTTTTGAGTATTGGGATAGAGGGACTTGTTCGGCAAGCCTAGCCAGAATTTTCCTCATCTGGCAGACTGCTGTTTCAATGGCTGCGTATTTGATTGGAGTTGACCCATACAGTCAACCTGAACTTGAGGAGTCCAAATTGAAAGCGCTTGATGGCGAAATTTGTAGTTCATTCAGTTTAACCACTGATTTGAGGTTGCCATTTCAAAATGTAATTGAAATAGATTCAGAACATTGCTTTCAAATGGTCGCAGATTTTGCAGTGGATCTGAAGTCTTCGCTTCGATTCAACGACTACATTGTGCTCTTTGCCTATGTCAATCCAACTGCCGAGACGGAAGGAGAGCTCGCCAATTTGGCGCAGTTGCTGGAATCCCTGTTTAGCGGACATCGGGTTCGCGTTGGGTTTAACTTTGGCCCCCAGTATCTTCACTCCACCGGTCAGTTTCACAAGGCGAAAGTTAACGCAGGAATTACGAGGGATTCGGTAACAGAGGAGAAAGTTAATCAGTTGGATTGGTTAAGGTCACAGAACCAATTAACGGACTTTTCGTTTGACGAAAAAACACTAAAAACAGGTCACTTTTTGTTCATCACGGCAGATGAGAAATGTGACTTTGATATCCCTGGGCACCCATACACGTTTGGGTGGTTGATTAAGCGACAGGCACAACTTGACGCCATGGCACTGTCTCGTTCAGATCAATTTGAGCGAGCGACGCCGAGTCTTGTCAAGTGCAGTTCTGACGTCGTTGACAGTTTGCAGCAGTTAGGTGCAGTGCTTCGCAGCTTGCGGACGGTTAACTGACTGAGTTAATCCAATGCTTGCATATAGAGGGCCAGGTCCTCAATCTGCTGTGCTGATAGTCGGAACGCAATGGTGTTCATTTCTTCGTTTACCCGAACTCCAGACTTAAACTCTGACAGTGCGGTGACGAGATATTCCTTGTATTGCCCAGAAACTTTCGGGTAGCGGGAAGGGATTCCATGGCCTGAAGGTCCGTGGCAGGCCATGCACGCAGGAACTGAATACTGACTCAGTCCGTGTCGGTAAATTTCCTGACCGCGATTTGCCGCGACAAGTTCGGATTCATCGATACTGGCTTTACTGCCTTCAAACTGTGCGTAGTAAGCGTCAATGTCCAGCATATCCTGTTCGGTCATACTAAGTACCAGCCCAGCCATAATCGCGTTTGCCCGTTCACCGGTTTTGTAAGCGGCAAGCTGTTTAGCGACGTAGCCAGGAATCTGACCCGCAATTTTTGGAAATTCGGCAATTGTACTGTTCCCATCTGGACCGTGGCAGGCGGTACAGACGGCCGCTTTTGATTTGCCAGCTTCAGCGTTGCCTGCGCCAAAAGCAGGTTTTCCGAAAATGGTTATACAGAGTCCCAAAATGAGACCGAAAGTCATAATTTTCCGAATAGTCGAAATTTCCATTGTTTAGTATCCAAATGAATCGCAGAAAAAGTGACCTGAATCGATCTGACCGAGATAGTCAAGAAAACGCTAATATATCAGATTTGGAAGAGCAATCTGTGTCTGTTCGCAGGAGAAATCTATCGAATCACAAATAGAAGTGGCTATAAATTTAGAGGCAGGATCTGTACGTATCGAGTGTTCTAGGTTAGGAGTTGCTCTGTTACTGATGCACCATGAATTCACCGTGTGAACAATAGAATCTATGCACCAATCCGGAATGATCTCCAAGTCGAAAGAGTGTAGCACCTAATTTTAAGTGGTCATTTAATAAATGCAAAAACATATGTACGATATTCCGTCAATGTCACGAATAACATGTTTGATGAGTCTCACAGGAGCATTGAGTGAATTTACAACTTAACCGCGCACAGTTCATCGTTGCGGCTCACAAACCCTCACAGTGGTTGCCCGATAACGGGAGTGAAATTGCGTTTGCTGGCCGTTCCAACAGTGGTAAATCAAGCGCAATCAACGCAATTACCGGAAGAAAAGGGCTGGCGATTGCCAGCAAGACACCAGGTCGTACCCAGCAAATTGTTTTTTTTGAGGTTACACCAGAAATCAGACTGGTTGATTTACCCGGCTACGGGTACTCCAAAGTTCCGAAGCAGTTGCGAGTTCACTGGTCAAATGTCATCGAACAGTATTTTGAAACCCGTGAATGTCTGCGTGCACTGGTTCTGATGATGGACATACGCCACCCGCTCAAACCACTCGACCAGCAGTTACTTGACTGGTGCCAAAAAAGTACCCTTCACGCACACATTCTGTTGACAAAGTCGGACAAAATTTCAAAATCCAAAGCTCTGGCAACAATGGCAGCGGTAAAGAAAGATCTCGCTGATCGGGACAAACTGTCGATTCAGACTTTTTCTGCGCTTTCAGGCTTGGGAGTGGCTGACGCCCGACAACGTGTTGTTGAACTGCTCAATCAATCGTGAGCAAGTGCCCAGTTGGTGCCGATTCCCGCGTCAGCTACCAATGGAACATAGAGCTTTGCGGCGTTCTCCATTAGGCGTTTGACGTTCTCCAGTACCCGGTCGGTTTCCCCGTGCGGGACTTCCAGAACCAGTTCATCGTGAACCTGTAAAATCATACGCGCACCGCTTTCTGAACTTGCCAGCCATGCATCAACAC
>CAZYSR010000053.1:0-4593 GCA_964649525.1 uncultured Gammaproteobacteria bacterium | reverse complement strand
GTTTATCAACCTTGCCACTCACTGAAGCATCCGTCAACACCCGAGTCGTCTCCTGGAATGATGCTGCAGAGATAAAGGACTCAGTCATCAATGACGCCTTAGTTATTCCCAACAGCACTCGAACGGCTTGCGCCTCTTCCTGCTCAGATTCAGGATCAAGCTCTTTGGCTTCACGAATTTCTTCATTGACCTGCTCAAAATAAGAACGCTCAACCAGTTCACCTGGCAAGAATTTGGTTGTACCCGGCTCTTCAATTCGAACCTTGCGCAACATTTGGCGAACAATCACTTCAATGTGTTTGTCGTTAATCGCTACACCCTGCAACCGATAGACTTCCTGCACTTCCTTGACAATATACGCCGTCAGTTCCTCTACACCCTTAAGCTCCAGTATGTCAGAAGATACAGGTGCGCCATCGACAATCTGTTCACCACGTTCAACCGTTTCACCGTCAAACACCATGAATGAACGACCCTTGGCAATCAATTCTTTGTGCTCATTACCCTCTTCATCGGTAATGATCAACCGAATCTTTCCTTTAGTCTCCTCACCGAAACTTACAGAACCAGAGTGTCTGGCGTAAACAGCAGGATCTTTTGGCTTGCGTGCTTCGAACAATTCTGCAACCCGCGGCAGACCTCCGGTTATGTCCCGGGTTGAATCATATTCATGTGGAATTCTGGCTAACACATCACCAACATTCACTTCAGACCCATGCTGAACCAACACCTGAGCACCGGTCGGTAGCAGGTAGCGGACCTCGCGATTCGTTTTTGGAAACATAACAGTCTGATCCTGTTCATCAACCAGTCGAATCGCTGGACGATCTTCCATCAGCTTCTGTTTCGAGTCCAGCACCGTAAAAAATGGTCTTCGATCGCTACCCTCATCATTTCCATCATCAGTGGATTGAGAGACTGTGATACTATCAACAAAGTTCTCCAACTTGACAATCCCACCGACCTCATTGATGATCGGATGGATGTGCGGATCCCAACTCGCTATTGACTGATCCGGCAACACAGATGTTCCATCTTCGACGAAAAGTTCCGCTCCATACGGAACCTGGTAGCGCTCCGCTACAATTCCATTGGTATCAAGAATTTTCACTTCACCAGATCGGGTATTCACAATCAAATTGCCCCGCGTATTCCTGATGTAGCTGACACGGTCAAATTCAAGCGTTCCCTTGGTCTTTACAATAATGCCTGTTGCCGTCTGCTCACGTTCGGCGACACCACCCATGTGAAATGTACGCATGGTTAACTGCGTACCCGGCTCACCAATACTTTGGGCAGCAATCACACCAACCGCTTCTCCCCGGTTGACCAGATGCCCCCTACCAAGATCCCGACCGTAGCAGGTCGCACAAATTCCATACTTGGTTTGGCAAGTAACGGGAGAGCGGACTTTCACACGGTGAATTGCATGCTGTTCAAACTGTTGAATCAGCCTTTCGGTAATCATCTCACCTGCTGTAACCAGTACATTTCCATAAACAGGAGACTTAAGGTCTTCGGCGGTTGATCGGCCAAGAATTCGACTGGCGAGTGGCACTACGATTTCTCCACCCTTAACCAATGCTTCTAGCTTAATCCCTTCTGTGGTACCGCAATCTAGATCGGTAACTACCAGGTCCTGACACACATCGATCAATCGTCTAGTCAAATAGCCCGAGTTTGCAGTCTTCAAAGCTGTATCAGCCAATCCCTTTCGGGCACCGTGAGTCGAAATGAAATACTGCAACACATCGAGACCCTCGCGGAAATTCGCCTTAATCGGAGTTTCGATGATGGTGCCATCCGGTTTGGACATCAATCCCCGCATGGCAGCCAGCTGTCTAATCTGGGCGTGTGAGCCACGAGCACCGGAATCCGCCATGACGTGAACAGGATTGAATGACTTTTGCTCTACTTCGTTTCCATGCTGATCGATGACAGTTTCAACACTCAATTTGTCCATCATTGCTTTGGCGACCTTGTCGCTGGCACGGCCCCATATATCAACCACTTTGTTGTAGCGCTCACCATCCGTCAAAAGTCCGTTAGTGGCCTGCCGCTCAACAAATTCAACTTCCTTGTCGGCTTTTTCTAGAATTTCCTTCTTATCCTCAGGAATCTCAATATCGTCCACGCAGATGGAAATCCCACCTTTCGCCGCATAATCGAATCCGACATACATTAACTGGTCGGCCAGAACCACTGTTTCCTTCAAACCAACGTGACGGTAGCATTCGTTCACGATCTCAGAAATTGCGCGCTTGTTGAGCACCCGATTGATTAGCGAAAATGACATGCCATCGGGCAAGATCTCTGAAAGCAGGGCTCGACCAACAGTAGTATCGTAAAACAGCTGCTCGTCGCTCCATTCACCATTGGTTTTTTTACGCTCATTGATTTTGACTCGAATACCTGCGTGCAGCGATACCGCACCTACATCATGGGCTCTTCGGACTTCTGCAACATCAGCAAATACTTTTCCATGACCCTTGGGGTTGTTGGCTTCCCGAGTCAGATAGTACAACCCGAGCACAATATCCTGTGAAGGGACGATGATAGGCTCACCATTGGCGGGGGACAGAATATTGTTGGTTGACATCATCAATGTACGTGCTTCGATCTGAGATTCCACAGTCAGCGGAATATGCACGGCCATCTGGTCGCCATCAAAGTCCGCGTTATATGGCGTACAGACTAATGGGTGCAGCTGAATTGCCTTGCCTTCAACCAAAATCGGCTCGAAAGCCTGAATGCCCAGCCGATGTAATGTTGGCGCACGGTTTAGAAGTACTGGGTGCTCACGAATCACCACCTCTTCGAGAATATCCCATACCTCCGAACCCTCTTTCTCGATCACACTCTTCGCCCAACGAATATTGGAGCGTTCCGGGTAGCGCCGATTCAGTTCACAGAAAACAAACGGTTTGAACAATTCAAGTGCCATCCGTTTCGGCAGTCCGCACTGATGCAGCTTCAAAGTCGGGCCAACCACAATTACGGAACGGCCAGAATAGTCCACTCGTTTACCCAGCAGATTCTGTCGAAAGCGACCTTGCTTACCCTTAATCGAATCAGCGAGAGATTTAAGTTTCTGTTTGTTCGCTCCAGTGATTGACTTGCCTCGCCGGCCATTGTCCAACAATGCATCAACCGCTTCCTGAAGCATGCGTTTTTCGTTTCTGACGATAATATCAGGGGCGTATAGATCAAGCAGTCGTTGAAGTCTGTTGTTGCGATTAATGACTCTGCGATAGAGATCATTCAGATCTGAAGTTGCAAATCTGCCAGCATCAAGCGGCACTAGCGGCCTCAGGTCAGGTGGTAGAATTGGCAGGACCTGAAGAATCATCCATTCTGGCTTATTTCCGGAATAGATAAAGGATTCAATCAGTTTCAAACGCTTGGTCAGTTTCTTGATTTTGGTATCCGATTTTGTCTCAGTGAGTTGCTCTCGCAAAAGTTCCGCTTCTTCTTCAAAATCAATGCTGCGGATCAGGGTGCGAATGGCTTCAGCCCCCATACCCACTTCAAACTCACTGCCGTACTCTTCATACGCCTTGAGGTACTCTTCCTCGTTTAAGCAATGGCCGCGCTCAAGCATGGTGTTTTCACCTGGGTCGATGACAACATAGGCTTCAAAGTACATCACCGTCTCTATCTGCCGCACAGTCATGTCGAGCAACAATCCAAGCCGGGAGGGCAGGCTCTTCAGAAACCAGATGTGGGCAACTGGACTTGCCAGTTCAATATGTCCCATACGCTCGCGTCGAACCTTGGAATTGGTCACCTCGACACCGCATTTTTCACACACAACTCCCTGGTGCTTTAAACGCTTGTACTTTCCACACTGGCACTCGTTGTCCTTAACGGGTCCAAACAGCTTGGCACAAAACAAACCGTCGCGTTCAGGTTTGAAAGTCCTGTAGTTAATCGTCTCGGGCTTTCGTACCTCTCCATAGGACCAGCTTCGAATCTTTTCTGGTGATGCCAATCCAATTCGGATTTCATCAAAGTCTTCGAGCCTTCCTGCTCGTTTCATCAAGTTATCAAGATTTCTCATTTTGCAACTCTCAATTCTGTCTGCCTATTCTAATGAGATCAATTCTTTACTTTGAATCTCTCATTTCGACATTTAGTCCAAGTGAACGGATTTCCTTCACAAGTACATTGAATGATTCAGGTGTATTTGCCTCCATGCGGTGACGTCCCGCAACTATGTTTTCATAAATTTTTGAACGACCGAACATATCATCCGACTTAACCGTCAGCATTTCCTGCAAGGTGTATGCAGCACCATAAGCCTCCAATGCCCAAACTTCCATTTCACCGAAGCGTTGACCTCCGCCCATCGCCTTACCACCCAGTGGCTGCTGAGTGACCAGACTGTAAGGACCGGTCGAGCGTGCATGCATCTTCTCATCAACTAGGTGTGTCAATTTCAGCATGTACATGTAGCCGACTGTAACTGGGCGAGCAAATGGCTCACCGGTTCTTCCATCATAAAGAGTGGCTTGACCGCTTCTGGGTAGTCCGGCCAATTCAAGCATCTCTTTAACCTCAGCTTCCGTTGCTCCATCGAATACCGGTGTTGCC
>CAZYSR010000052.1:0-6153 GCA_964649525.1 uncultured Gammaproteobacteria bacterium | reverse complement strand
GGGTAATGTAACACTCGTAAATGCACCGGGAACAGGTGTCGCTGACGACAAGAGCGTTTATGCGTATGTGCCTGAAATGATTCGATACTATCTCGCCGAAGAACCCATTTTGGCGAATGTCGAAACTTACTTGTGCCGAAATCCTGAACAACTTGAGTTTGTGCTCGACAACCTCGATAAACTGGTTGTAAAAACGGTAGGTGGATCGGGTGGCTATGGCATGCTGGTAGGACCACATGCAACCGTAACTGAGCGCGCTGCTTACGCTGACGTTATGCGGGAAGATCCAGCCAATTACATTGCACAGCCGACTTTGGACCTGTCTTGCTCACCTTGCATTACAGCATCTGGAGTTGCACCACGTCATGTGGATTTACGCACCTTTGTACTAAAGGCTGAAGTCATCCGAATAGTTCCCGGCGCATTCAGTCGAGTAGCACTCAGGGAAGGATCGCTTGTCGTTAACTCGAGTCAGGGTGGCGGCGGTAAAGATTTATGGGTTCTTTCAAAATAATCGGCCATGCTTGCTCGAAGTGCAAACGGACTATTCTGGATGAGTCGGTATCTTGAACGGGCTGAGCATACTGCTCGTCTTCTCATCACACAATTCGAGGCGATGGAAGATCGCTCTGTAGAAGAGATTGACTTGAGTTGGCGGCGTATTTATCTGGCAATGGGTCGTTCACCCGCAGGAGGGGACCTTACCAGCAATCTGGAAAATGAAGACTTCATGCTGATGGATGCATATACCCTCGCCGATGATTTAACATTTGAATTGGTGAATAGTGACTCAATCCGATCTAGCATGTACTTCGCACGCGAAAATGCGAGACAGATTCGAAACGTGGTTGGGCGACAGTTCTGGACTAATCTGAATTCTGCCTATCTGGAGCTGAGAAGTTCTCGAATCGAATTCATCTGGACAAACAAGCCGCAGAATTTTTATGCCAATCAGGAGAATAATGCGCGCACCCTGTCTGGTTATCTTGACAGCAGTATGTATCGAGATGACGGATGGCACTTTCTTCAAATGGGGCGCTTTATTGAGCGTACACAACTGATTGCTGCTTTGCTAATTTCACAAATCAAGATTTTTTCTACCGAATTCAATCACCAGGATTCAACTTGGATATCACTGATGGTATTATGCAATGCCAGACTAGCGTATCGACGGCAGCGTTCTCTTTTCTCAATAAACCCAAGACATGTATTGGAGTTTCTGATTTCAGATGCAGCTCATCCGCATTCAATTCACTATTCGATTGAGCGTACAATCGAACACTTCGCAGTGATATCTGCCGGTGAGGAAAGGGTAGAGTTAACCGATATCAGCAAGGACTTGAAATCTCAGTTGCGGTCAATTAAGAAAAATTGGCGCAGCAGGTCCCTGACTGACATTCAGATCTGTGAAATTCTGCAAAATTTGCTGTCATCAAATCGAGAAACTTATAACGAAATCGCATCTGCCTACTTCTTCAATTGATTAAAAGGACTATCTGCAGAATGAATGGACTCGACTGCAACTATTTTCAAATCCAGCATGAAACTAATTTCAGGTATGAATTTCCAATCACTAGAGCAACCATGCTGCTTCATCTTGAGCCCCTTAGCGATGCACATCAGCAGGTGCTCAATTTCGACATTGAAATTGAACCGGTTGCGAATCCCGTTTTAGTCGTCGATTCTTTTGGCAACAGATGTCATCTGTTGGACATTCAATCAATTAATCGATCGTCCCTGCGCATTACATCCAAAGCTGAAGTGATGATTCAGAATTCGACTAATGTTCTGAATGATTTTGATCAATCGACCTGGGACAAATTAAATCAATCCGTTGATCGCATTCAATATTGGGACTTTCTTTCACCGAGCAGTAGAGTCTACGACTGTCCACAATTGAAAAGCTTTATGGCGGAATCTGATATTCAACTCCTGGACAATCCTTACGCGTCTCTCAAAGCGGCCGCTAAAATCATCAATTGGAACTTGCGCTATGAACCAGGAAGCACTGAAGTCAATTCCAGAATGGAAGACTGCCTTGAGCAGAGGAGTGGTGTCTGCCAGGATTACACGCATATTCTGCTTGCGATCGGGCGCAAATGGGGCATTCCCAGCCGCTACGTATCCGGTTACTTGCATCTGTATCCAGAAGATGGGCAAATCATCACTGATGGTGTCAGTCATGCCTGGTGCGAGTTTTTTCTTCCTGATCTAGGTTGGATCGGAATTGATGCAACGCACAATTTAGTCGCTGACAACAGATACATACGAGTATCTGTAGGTAGAGATTATGATGACATTGCACCAACCAAAGGTGTTGTGTATGGTGGCGGTAAATCTTCATTGTGTGTGAATATTTCTCTTGCCCACAGTTCAATTGGAAATTCAGATTGGCTGTTACAAGGTGCACAGCAATAAACGACTGTGGTTGAAGCAGACCCGAAATCGATCCCAGTGATGGGTTCACGGCGACTATGCAGTATCCGCCGTACGCATATAATCTAGTTCGCTTTTGATCTTACCGGCGCTATTGACAGAGCGCCTGTCTAACTAGGTTGCTTTTACTGGGCACCAATTTTGGAGAGGTGACCGAGTGGCTTAAGGTGCACGCCTGGAAAGCGTGTGTGCGTGAATAGCGTACCGAGGGTTCAAATCCCTCCCTCTCCGCCATAACCGATGCTAGTTTAGTGGCGTTTTCTACCGGCCAATAAACTGTCTGAATACAACGACTTACAATATTCTAGGGTCGAATCATCTGTAGGCCCGGCTTGATATGGAAATGGCATTGCCCGCCGGGTCCTTGGCATTGGCGAAAACGTAGCCGTCAGCCTTATGCACGGTACCGAACAGAAGCCCGTGTTCAGCAGCTTGGGTACAAAATGCTTCGACATCCAGTACATCAAATATCAACTTGGCGATCGACTGGCCACCTCTGCGCCCACGCCCCAATGGATGAAGCATGATGTTGGTCCCGGCATCGGCGGAACTTTCCAACTCGACGACACAATCACCTTCTTCTCTGTGAATTCGGAAACCAAAATGGCGTGCGTAAAATTCGGCGACGGCGTCAATGTCGCGGACGTAAAGCAGAATTCGGCCGAGGGCAGGCACTGGAAGAAGAGGTTGGCGTTGCTTGGTCACCGCAAGTTTCACGTTGCTTAGTGGGTACGGCTTGATCGGGCAGCACTCCACCAAATTTTTATACTTCGCTAAGCTCTAAGTCGCTGATTTTGCGAATCATAAGGCGGCTGAGCAAGTACTGTTGCAGTTCTTCTCAAACCCATAATTGGAATTTCAAAACTCGCACCCGGACTGCTGAACTGAGGTTCAACATAAACGTATGCGAGACTCAATCCAGTTCGATGGCCGTATCCACCACTGCAGACAATCCCCATCGGACGGTCACCGTCGAGCGCGGGCTCATTGCCGAGGCATTCAGCATCGTCCACGTCGACTGACACTAGAACGAGTTGGGTTGAAATTTCCGTATTCTTGCGTTCAACCACGCTGTTCTTACCAATGAATTCGCTGTCGAAGTCGACAAATCGTTCAATATCCGCCTCAACTGGGGTTATCTCGGTGGTCAATTCACTGCCCCAGCCCTTGTATCCCTTCTCAAGCCGCATGCAATTTACTGCGTAGGAACCAAACCAGCCAACACCAAACTCCTCACCCGCTGATTCAAGTGCCGAAGCCAGCTCGCTCATCGAATTGATCGGGTGATAGAGCTCCCAGCCCAACTCGCCGACATATGAAACGCGAAGCGCAATCACTGATACACCTGCAACTACAATCTCCTTTCCACTCAGCCACCGAAATTCTTCATTGCCAAGATTCACATCGGTCAGTTTGGTCAGTAGATCGCGCGATTTTGGACCAGCTACTGCCAGCATTCCCGTTTGATCTGTGACATCGTCGACCTGAACATCCTCTCCCTCTGCAATATGTTGTGTCAACCAGTCATAGTCGTGCTGCTGTGCCACGATCGCAGAAGTTAGAAAATACCGATCGTCTGCCAGTCGGGTGATTGCCATTTCACCCTCAATCCCACCGAGGTCGGTAAGCATGTGTGTAAGCGTGATGCCTCCCGTCTTTCGAGCAACCCGATTCGCACCAACCCTGTTGAGAAATGCCTCAGCATCAGTTCCAGTAACCATGTACTTGGCGAATGCAGTCAGGTCCGCCAAACCAACTCGCTCTGCAACACACTCACATTCTTTTGCCACATGCTCAAAAGCATTCGTTCGACGAAATCCATAAATTTCTTCAACACCTTGAGGTGCAAACCACTTTGGTCGTTCCCAACCGTAAATTTCAGCATAAATGGCGCCTTTGGCTTTCAACTTCTCGTAAATCGGCGTCTTCTTGACCGGCCGTCCAGCGTCTCGAAACTCACCGGGGTAGTGCGTCTGATACATTTCCTGATATTCATCTATCGACTTATCAACCACAAACTGATTGGGTAAATTCGCGTACTCTCCATATCGACGCGGATCCATTTCACGCACATTGATGTCGGTCTGACCATGAACCATCCATTGCGCCAGGTATTTTCCAGCACCCGGCCCCTGAGTAATACCAATCGAAGCACCGCAACACAACCAATAGTTCTGCAACCCTCCAGCAGGACCCATCAAGTAGCCTCCATCCGGCGTATGCGTAATCGGACCGTTCACCACACGTTTCAGGCCTGCATTGGCAAAAGCAGGAATCCGCTCGGATGCAAGCAATAGACTCGTCTCCAAACGCTCCAGCGATTCCGGTAAAAGCTCCATGTCGAAATCCCAGTTAATTCCATCCACCCCCCAGGCAACAGCATTTGCAGTCTCGTAAGGACCCACCAATATGCCCTGTTGTTCCTGTCGTATATAACAGGACGCGATGGGGTCACGCACAACGGGTGGTTCTTTCTCAAGCGCTTGTATTTCAGGTAAATTCTCAGTAACCAGATACTGGTGCTCCATGTTTACAATAGGCAACCGAAATCCTGTCATTTGAGTAACCTGATCGGCGAAACTGCCAGCGGCATTGACAACATGCTCACAAGTGATTGAGCCCTGTTCGGTATCGACGCGCCATTCCCCACTAGATGTTCGCTCAATGCCCGTAACGCGATTCCGTCTAACAATTTCGACTCCCTGATTGCGGGCGCCTACTGCCATAGAGTTGGTGCTACTAGCGGGATCTGTATGCCCATCGTTGGGCGTGTAAAATCCCATTTTCACGTTATCTACATTGATCAGTGGATGAATTTCTCGCATTTCGTCGTGTCCTACCAAGTAACATTCGACACCGAGATAGTCGAGGATTCCCTTCACATACCTGAACCAATCAACATCTCCATCCGTAATCGCAAGGCGTAGCGCGCCGCAACCATGCCAGCCTGTCGCGTACCCGGTCTCCTCCTCAAGCTTGGCATAAAGTTCTACACCGTATGCATGAACCTTGGCCATGTTTAAGCTGCCAATGAAGTTAGGGATTAGACCTGCAGCGTGCCAGGTTGAACCGGAAGTCAACTCGCCCTTATCGATTAAAACGACATCATTCCAACCCTCTTTCGGGAGGTGGTAGGCAAGACCAACTCCCATTGCGCCACCACCGACGATAACAACCTGAGTATGCGATTTCAATTGTTTGTCTCCGTTTAAACTATTCTTTCCAGATTAACCAATGAAGTTGGCACATCATCGAGAGTTGCCAGTCCTGAAGGTGCAACAATAGATTTACGGTATTGATTGATTGCAGCCTCAGAGAAATCGGAGTCAGGAGGACTCTCAAATTCAAAGTGCCCGTAATGATCAACACCTCGAACCAACATGGCCGTATCACGTCCACCATTTCTTTGCTGTACGACTTCGGTAGAAATGTAATTGATCGATAACCCGATTCGCGGCCGGTCTGATAGGTTTGGACCAGAACCATGCAACGCCATACCGTGGTGCATTGAAAATTGCCCTGGACGCAACTCGCAGGTTATTCTGTTTCGCAGGTCCTCTTCGGTCGGTTCGCAGTTTTGCGAACTCATCAACATATTGTTTGCATCAAAATGATTGTCGTGATTTCGAATCCCATTGATGTGACTTCCCCGAATGACCTGCATCGCTCCGTTATCAGAACTCGCATCGGTAAGACCAAGCCACACTGTCAGGACTC
>CAZYSR010000051.1:0-2064 GCA_964649525.1 uncultured Gammaproteobacteria bacterium | reverse complement strand
GTCAAGCGGTGAACCAGAGGTTAATCAGTCCTCTGCAGAACGGATTATGTGGCAAATTTTTCGTGAAAATCAGCGTAGATTCCGAGAAGGTGACGACCCCCCAGATATTCTTATATACATTGAGGAAGCGCATAATTTATTGCCCTCCGGATCGGATTTAGAACTTGAAAATGTGTGGGTACGTACAGCCAAAGAAGGTGCCAAGTATCGCCTCGGCATGATTTATGTTACACAAGAGGTTAGCAGCATTCAAAAAAACATCCTCAAAAATACCGCTAATTGGTTTATTGGTCACTTAAACAACACTGATGAGACAAGGGAACTTCGTAAGTTTTACGATTTTGCTGATTTTGAAAAATCAATCTTACGTGCTCAAGACCGAGGATTTCTCCGCGTCAAAACGCTTAGTAACCTCTTTGTTGTGCCAGTGCAAATTGAAAGGTTTGAGGTGTAATTATGCCATACGAAGGGGAATTCGCAAAGTACAAATCAGTTCAACGGCTAGTTGAAAATGAACGTATTAACAATTTACTAAAGCGTGCCATAGTCCGAGATGACTCGCCGGAGGAGGACGAACTCCTAAAGGTGGAGATTCCAGATATTTGCCCAAGTGACTGGCAACCAGAGTGGGTGCTTGCTGTTGACGGAAGCCATCAAGAGGAACCAGTGAGGAACGGCTATCCAGGTGCGGAAGTCGGATATGTCACCATTGCTGCTGTTTTGATAGACATCGCAAAAATTCAGGAACTTGATTTCCAAAGACCAGTCAATCCTAAATTATTCCGAGAAACAGAAAAAGTTGGATCAATTGACTCCGCCTTTCCGGGCTGTAACATTGTCATTGATTCGGAAAAATCGCCCAAAAATTCACTGAGGAAAGCATTATTTGAAACTTTTGCCGAAATTCGTTTGTTTTCTGATGGTGAATCGCTTCTTGACACATATGAAGCATTATTGGAATACAAACCCAAAGATGACAAACAAAATTGCCCATACGCCGAAAATTGTGGAGTGACTGATGGAAAATACCTGAATGAACAGGGGATCTATCCATGTCAATGCCTACACAAAAACACATTGTATTCTACTGATGCCTTACGGATCCATGAGGGAATGGTTCCAGATAGCGCAAACGGTGCAATGTTTGCTGAGATTATGCAGGTTCTGGAGCACATCGTGATTATCCATATCTTGCGCTGGTTTGAGCAAAAGCAATGGCTCCGGTTACTACGTAACATGGGCATTGTAATTGATGGTCCACTTGCTATTTTCGGATATCCAGCATGGTTGCATTCGGCAATTCCTCGTGAACTTAATCGAATCAATGCGGCTGCTAAAGAGTTTACCGATGGTCAGGATTTGCTGATGATTGGTGTAGAGAAATCTGGTAATTTCGTGACTCATTTTACAAGGATTGATCAAGATAAGGATGGCGTATCAGGTATATTTCCTTCGCAGGTTCCTTACTTGCTGACTGATGAGTACATCAAGAAAAACATCATCTTCTCAGATAGCACCAAGCCATACGGTTTGGACACACACTTTGGTCGTAAATTCTTCTATAAAACTGCATCGGGTGCGCGACTCGTTGCATCGCTTCCTTTTTTAGATGAATCGCATCGTGATATGACTCGGGCCGAATCCAATCAGTATCCTCGATTGGCAGATGCGATCGGTTTGCTTGATCAGTTAGTTTCCTCTCGCTATCAAAATTCCTTATCGCCAATCATTTCAGCACACTCAGAGGCAGCAATACCAATGAATTTAGGTAATCGTGTTTTGGAAGAAATGGCGAAAAAATTAATCGAAGAAGAACAATGAAGCTTGTTAATGATAAATTCAAGCGTAGTTCTAGTAATGCGATTGGACGATGGGCTGCCGTTGGTCCTTATTATGCTATGTTTCCGCTTGAATTTGCCTTTGATGTTGTTCACAAATACTCCAAACCGGGGCAGCTTGTTCTCGATCCATTTGCGGGGCGTGCATCAAGTGTATTCGCTGCCGCAACACAGGAAAAGTACGGGTTAGGTATCGAAATTAATCCTGTCGGATGGGTGTACGGAC
>CAZYSR010000050.1:0-1781 GCA_964649525.1 uncultured Gammaproteobacteria bacterium | reverse complement strand
GGGCATCTTGTTGGACTATCTCCGCCTGTTGGAGGATCTGAACATAGGGTAGCGCACTACCATCTAGCGCCGGGCACTCTGGCGCATCAATATCGACTCGCAGGTTATCGATACCCATGCCGGCTAATGCGGACAACAGGTGTTCTACACTGTTGACCGCCGCCTCCCCGGCACGAAGGCTTGTACAGCGGGGAATGATTGCCTGATAGTTATCAGGACAAACTTGGACTATCGGTTCATCGGGCAGGTCTATTCGGTGAAACGCAATGCCGTGATCTACTGCTGCTGGCTTGAATGTAAGGGTGACCGGCTCACCAAGCATTAGACCAGTTCCTGAAATCGTTGCCTCATTTTGAATGGTTTGTTGTGAAGCCAAAAGGTGTATGCCCTTTCGTTGGTTGGAGATTGATGATTGGTAATTGATGCGTTCAGGTGTCCCTAGGCGAGATTTAATCCATAGTTTCGGGTGTATCGTCTCTATGTTGGTATCTTTTCAATCAGTAACGAGCCTGCGTTTCCGTCTTATTTTGTTGATCATGTTTTGGTGTTCCCTTAAGGTCGTAGAAAAATGATGTCTGCCATCACCTATAGCGACGAAGTACATGTAGTCAACAGAGGTCGGTCGTAGTGCTGCAAGGATTGAAGCCATGCCCGGATTGCAAATAGGTCCCGGTGGTAAGCCCTTATGAATATAGGTGTTATAGGGTGAATCAATTCTCAGGTCCGCAGCCTTGGGGGGTCTATCAGGATTACCCAAGCCGTAGAGCGCAGTTGGATCTGCCTGAAGTTTCCAGCCGCGACGCAGGCGGTTATGAAAAACGGCAGAAACTAAAGGACGTTCATCAGGAACTCTGGCTTCTGCCTCGATAATAGAAGCGAGTGTAATTACTTCATGTTTAGAGAATCCGAGTGCCTCGGCTTCTTCAGTGAATTCAGTCGTCCATCGTCGCTCAAATTCATCAAGCATTATTTCCAAGATCACCTGCGGTGTGGCACCATCAGGAAATTGGTACGTATTTGGAAATAGGTAACCCTCCAGTGTTTTCCCTTCAATACTATATGCGTGCAGCCACTTTGGATCACGCGCAGCTTGGTTGAACGTTGCAGCCGTTCCAAATCCGGCTTTTTCCCAAAGTTTCCCGATTTGCACAACCGTTAGACCTTCCGGCACCACGAATTGTTGCGTGACGACTTTCCCAGTTTTGAGATGGTCGATAATCTGGGGTATAGTCATTGCCCCACTGAGACGATAGGTCCCTACTTGTAACCTGTGACTCGCACCACTGAAATGAGTAACAAAAAGGAAAATCCAGGGATTGTGAATTAAATCGTTACGCGCAAGCTGATCTGCTATTGCCTGTGAACTCATGCCACGAACAATTTTTAACTGTATAGGTTTGGCATTTGCATCGACAGGTGTTAAATAGCGTACCGTGTAGAATATCGCGATCAGGATCGCAAGACTGCTGAGGATTGATATGCTAAAGAGAGCGATGGAAATGTACCATCGGGCATTATGCCGAATATCTGGTGATTTCATTGAGGTCAATTCCAAAAGAGTCAAGTGAAGATAAAACCGGTATATGGATTGGCCCAGATGAGCAACAATCCGTTAATGACATCATTCAAACTCGTTGACTTGACCTTTTCTGCGTGAATTGCGTAATTCTTCCAGATATCCCTCAAGAATCAGTACGGCGGCAACCTGATCGATAACCTGCTTCCGCTTCTTGCGCCGTTTTTTGGTCCCCCGCAGGATCTGTGCTGCTTCAACGGTGGTA
>CAZYSR010000049.1:0-4344 GCA_964649525.1 uncultured Gammaproteobacteria bacterium | reverse complement strand
TCCTATTGCACATTTGAGAGATCAAGGATATCAAGATGAAGAAATTCATCGTATGCTCAATTGTGCCATAGTAACTTGGCAAACAAACAGAACAATTTCGGATAAGCCACCGGAGACATACCTCACGGAACGTCGTGATGGTACTGGTACCGACAAGGAGGTAGGAACAGAGATCATAAAAAATCGCCTAGAGAGCCACCTTATTCCATATAAGTGTATGGTAGATAACGACTACAAAACTTTCATAGAAACTCGGGCGAAGATAGTTGAATGTGAGATGAAAAAATTGTGTAGGAGTAAATTAATTTCCAATCAATTAGCTGCAGGTGCTCTGACTTAGATGTTTAATCGAATCTAATTACAACTATGATCGTATGGTTTAACAAAAGTTGCAACGCACTCATTAGAACAAGATGCTGATATTCATATTTCTTACCGACTGGAGCCATACAGATATCGCCTAACCTGAAAACGTCACAAGAAAATTTTGAATTTTGCCACGAATTAATCTTTAGCGGCGTTGGATACTAATACGTAAATTGAATATTGCAAAGGTTCGGATACGTTGCGTCCGGGCCCACCAGGATTTGATGATTAAGCATTCAACTATGCTTCTCGCAGTTGTTCAGAGGTTAGAATGCCTTGGGCAATCCAGCTTGTTTCAGCACTGCATTTGCTGTGTGCCTTGATTTGATGGCACTGTCAACTGGGAAATTAGTATTGGATTTTGGGCTGTGCCAAATCTCGTGATCACCTTTTCCTTGCCTGACTTTGGTACAGCCAGATTGGACAAGGATTCGCTTTAGTCTTCTGGTGTAATTTGCCACCAGTTAAGAAACTCGAAGCTCCTCTTCAAATCGCTTGTAATCGGCAGAGATTAAAATTCTGTCCGACGGTGCTTTTATCAGATGACTGTTCAGTTCGCACAATTCCGGTACTAACACCTGTAATTTAGAAATCAATTTCTGTAGTGAGCATGCTTCGGTCACTAATCCTGGGACATCATCACTGACCGCAACCCAAACCTGTGCTTCAGGGTCCCAACTGGCAGTAATATTAATTTCATTATTTTCGCTGAACACTTGACTTCAAATTTGATAATTGATTTGGTAAAAACTATTCTAGTTCTAGCCGAGTGTAGCCAGAACCTAGGTATAGGATTAACAAATAATGATTCCATTATATCGATTTGTAGTATTGCCCAACTTTACCTCAAATCGAAAAATTGCAGAAGTTCGGATACGTTGCGACCGGGCCCCACCAGGTTTGGAATTCAACTGCAGTGAATCAATACTCAGTAGGCGTCCAGCGACAACCGAGTGCAAAATTTTTGAGATTTGTAGGCAGTCCCACAAATTGCGATTCGGTTAAGGCAATATCAGCGTTCCAGAACGGAGTATTTGTCTATTTCGTAACATTTCAGTATAAAATTACAACATTACAACTTTCCAACAAAATTCGTGCAGAACTATCATGAATCTAGTTACAGTCAAGCCGAAGTTTCAGGTCACCATTCCGGTCAAATTACGCAAGAGCATCAATCTTCAGGAGGGCGACATCATGGAAGCAATACGCGTCGATGACGGAATTCTGTTCAGGGTCAAACAGGTGGTGGACCGGAGTGTGATTGCTGACAGAATTGCTTCGACGCTTGCGGAGGTGCATGTGCCGCCCGAGGATGTAGGGCGCTCCGAGGACGAGATCATGGAAGATACGATCGCGGAAATTTCCGCATCACGTCGTGAGCGCCGCGAACGTGGTACATGAAGGTAGTATTGGACTGTAATGTCTTAATATCAGCGGGACAAACCGACGGCACCTGTCGCGAAGTCATCGACAGAGTTATACGACACCATCAAATCATACTGTCCGCCCCGATTCTGTCTGAATATTTAGCCGTGGCCGGACGGCCTAGGCTGATTCCTTACTTCAGGACCTTGGAATCAATAATTTGGGAGATCGAGCGATTGGCCGTTATTGTCGAGCCAGCGATTCTTGAGTTCGGTCTACGAGACCCTGACGATGAAGTTTATTTGGCAACGGCAGTGGCTGGCGATGCCGTCCTGATTACTGGCAATCTGAGGGACTTTACGGAACTGCGATACGGATCGGTTGAGGTCTGGTCGCCACGAGAATTTCTGAATCAAACAACGTGATTGTCTGATGTCTGTCACGTTCGTACTGTTCCATTTCCGTGTTTTACAGCGACAGTATCAATTAAGGTAAATCGGCCGTTCGATGGAAACTATTGAATATTCTTGAGCTAAATAAGACAAAAATTGAGAAGCATCGTGAGCAGATGCTTAAACTAAAACGGAGTCTTCATGCCGAATAACAACCACTATGAATGTAAATTCGCCTGAATAGGAATGCTGTCGCAACTATTGAAGTTCAATTTGGAACGGTACATTCACCAAGGTTCGGATACGTTGCGACTGGGCCCACCAATTCTTTGAGTTTGCTACTAACTGAAGGTCCAGTTACACAGTCATTCGTTGTACTTTTAACTGCTACATGCTGATCATTTGAAGTTTCCAAAAAAGTTATGAATACTATATAATTAACATCGGTTATATAGAATAAAGAAAATCAAGCTTTTTGAAAAGAGAAACACTACGAGATCGGGCTTTGGAATTGGCCCGTAGCGGTGAGATACTGCGGGCTAAAGACTTTTATGCTGCAGGTGTGCCGCATACGTATCTGCGTCGGCTTCAGGATGAGGGCGTATTATTGCGCATAGGACGCGGTATCTATCAATACACAGAAGCAGAAATTACCGCTTTACACAGTTTGGCAATGGTGTCGAAAGCGATCCCACACGGTGTAATCTGCCTTCTGTCAGCACTCCAATTCCACGTATTGACTACTCAACTGCCACACCAGGTTTGGGTGTTTATTGAACATGGCAGATGGACTCCTTTGAGTTCACCCGTGTCGTTGCGGGTGATTCGTTCCAGTTCTGAAGCACTTTCGGTAGGTTTGGAGCGTCATAGGATCGAAGGGGTATCGGTGCCAATTACAATTCCAGCCAAAACGGTCGCCGATTGTTTCAAGCATCGAAACAAGGTAGGGACTGATGTTGCGATTGAAGCTCTGAAGGAATGTCTATCTCGTAAACAAGCCACTGTCAACAAAATCTGGCGGTTTGCGGAAATCAATCGAGTCGCCAGTGTTATGAGACCGTATTTCGAAGCCATCGTATGACAGATTCAAACAAGCACGATAGTGAATGGATTGTTAGAAACCAACTTGTTCGATTGGCTAACGCTGCCAGCAAAGATGACTTGTGAATTAGCTACTCGAAGATAGCCTCGGCACAATGGATGATTACGATCTAGTGCTCAATCAATGGATCGCGACTTCTCTCACTTGTCCGGACTTTACATCTTCGATAGCTGTGCGAATTTCCTGAATGCAATTCTTCACCCGCGGCCATGCCGTGGACATCAACACTACAATTGCAAGTCTTCTATTAGCTAGGTTTTGTTGATATCGCATACTCTGATCCGTGGTCACAATGACTTCATAACCTTCTTCTTCGGCCTTATGGATTAGTTCTCCATTCTCAAGTAACTCCCATCCTTTCTCCGCGGATCTGTCCACGGAATGTTCCGCAAGGTGTAATCGTAGGGGTGAGGGAGTACCGTGGTCGAACAGAATCTTCACGATTCGGCAATTGACTTTAAGGATTCAGTTTCGTGATTGAGAACAGCCGCCACCTGCCATTCTTTTACCTCGGGGTACCATTTCAGAAAGTCTTTTACAGTCGCCCCACTTTCCAGATTCTCAAATAGAGCATACACTGGCACCCTGGTTCCTGTAAATGCCCAGGCTCCGCTTATCTTGCGAGGGTCACGCTCCACTGCTGTGCATGCTTTCCAATTCGTCATGGGTTCTGATCCTTTCGTAAAACCGTATTGAGTGATTGTCAATTTGATTCTTTCAATTGACTCTTTGTTACAGTGATGCGGCTAGGCAATAATCCTGCGTTTTCAAATACACCACAAAAATTGATGAAAAAGGCTTGAGAAATTCTGTGATTCAGGAAACTCTCATGAAGCCAATTATAACTTTCCCAAAGTCAACCACAATTTTGTTGGGCTAAGTTGGACCAAACACCTTTTCCATCGTGTACTTTTTCCGAAATATCTAGAAAACCAATGAAAAATATCTAGATACAACTCTTGTCAAATTCGAAGAGAGCCGCATGCTTCAGATGTTAATTGCTACAAAGATTGATGTATGTTGTAACAATCAATTGAACTACTGTCTTATATTTAGAGGGGATCGAATTCCGAATCTAATATTGAAGATTGCAGAAGTTCGGATACGTTGCGACCGTGC
>CAZYSR010000048.1:0-9146 GCA_964649525.1 uncultured Gammaproteobacteria bacterium | reverse complement strand
TTTTCACCAAATTCAGCGATGACTTCCTTAAGAGCCGGTTTACCTGGCTCAACTACATATCTGGCAATGACATCAGCATCAATAATCGGCACTCCTAGCTCTTCAAATCGCTGAGCCGCAGTGCTCTTACCACTGCCGATTCCACCGGTAAGGCCAACTTTCAGCATGGGTGGCAGCTTTCTAGATCAAGGGAGTGCATCTTCAATCACTGCACCGCCCAGACAAACATCTCCCTGGTAGAAGACGATTGACTGACCAGGCGTAACCGCCCTGACTGGATTTGCAAATTCAACCTCAAATTTACCTTTTTTGACCTGGCGCACCATACATTCCTGATCTGCACCCTGATAACGTATTTTTGCCATCGATTTGAGTGGCAACTCAGGGGATTTAGAAATCCAGTTGATGTCTGCTACCTTTGCATAACGACTAAAGAGCAGCGGATGGTCATGTCCCTGAACCGCGATGAGTGTATTTGAGGCTATATCCTTTCTTGCAACATACCAGGCATCACCAGGTCCGCCAATGCCCAAGCCGGTACGCTGTCCGATGGTATAAAGGAAAGCTCCGCTGTGTCTACCTATCTCTGCACCAGATTCATCCGTAATCATTCCTTCTGTCGAGGGCAGGTACCGTTGGATGAATGATCCGAAGTTTCTTCTGCCGATAAAGCAGATGCCCGTACTGCCTTTCTTGTCATGATTTTGCAAACCTAGTTGCCTCGCCTTATTCCTTACCTCGGATTTAGTCAAATGTCCAAGCGGGAAAATTGAATTTTCAAGTGCATTAGCTTGCAAACCGTGGAGAAAATAGGATTGATCCTTGTTGGGATCTATACCCTTAAGCAGTCTGGGAGGGTCGGCGTTTCGATCGATGCGGGCATAGTGACCAGTCGCTGCATAAGACGCTCCGAGTTTTCTGGCCCAGTCCGGAAACTCTCGAAACTTGATTTCAACATTGCAGATGATGTCTGGATTAGGCGTGCGTCCAGCTTTGAGATCTTCCAGGAATCCAACGAAGACTCGTTCCCAGTACTCGAATGAAAAATTCACGGTTCTTAGTGGTATGCCAAGAACCTTACAGACCGCTTCAGCGTCTGCAAGATCCTGTGCGGAATTACACTCGTCATCGTCGTCCTCATCCCAGTTTTTCATAAAGAGTCCGGTAACCTGGTAGCCTTGCTCCAGGAGTAGGACCGCTGAAACCGATGAGTCGACACCTCCAGACATGCCGACCACAACTGAGTTATTGTGTTTCACGACGGAGTCGCTTCTGAACGCAAAAAATTAGGAGAGTTTGAGTGCGAGTTGAGCCAGTCGTTCGCCCAATACCAGACAAAGACCTTCTTCATCTTTACTCAGGGCTGTGTTACCTTCAAATCCAGCCACATGTGAAGCACCGTATGGCGTACCGCCTGTGCCGGTACTTGTAAGAGTCGGTTCTGTATATGGTATTCCGCAGACAACCATGCCATGATGCAGCAGCGGAACCATCATTGACAGTAGTGTCGATTCTTGACCGCCATGCATAGATGCTGTGGAAGTGAAAACGCAGGCAGGTTTGCCAACCAGTTTTCCGGACATCCAAAGCGAACTGGTTGAATCGAGAAAGTACTTCAGCGGTGCTGCCATATTTCCAAATCGGGTTGGGCTGCCGAGTGCCAGTCCATGGCAGTTTTCCAGATCTTCCAGCGTTGCATAAGGATAGCCTTCAGGCGGGATTTCGTCTTCTACCGCTTCTGTTGTCGCCGAAACAGCCGGAACTCGTCTGATCTTTGATTCACATCCGTCGACTTTGTTAATGCCGCGGGCGATCATTTTGGCGAGTGCTAGTACACTTCCATCGCGGCTGTAGTAAAGGACCAGCAGGCTTTTCATAGCTGACTTACTTCAAGTGTCGAATTACTTCATTGAATGTAAATTATCTTGTCTTATGATAATCAACTGCGAATGAATCAAGTCTTAGTAAACAAATTTGATTTTTATTTACTCAAAAATTGATATCGGCATCTAACTAAGCTAAATTTAGTTAGCAGTCGCCTTTTGTGGGATGTTCGTTTATTCTCCTGAATCTGCAATTATCCTGGATGTAATTTCAAATTGACCGTCTTGCTGCCTCGGATCAATTTGCAGGAGTTTGGAGATGTTGGAAAGGGCTGGTCAGAGATGCATTTATAGCATTTGAGTTTCGACTAGTCTCTTTACAATCAGAATCGAGCAAGCTGAAATCTATTGAAGAACAGGTAAATCTGTTCAGGTGGAATTAGGATACTGTTGCAGCCTGTACCTCGGAGTCCTCAGAACTGCACTCCTCACAAACCCCCTTCAATTCGATATTCAGTTCTTTCGAACCAGGGAACTTTTTACCGACTTCTTTTTCGACTTGAGCAGCGAGGTCCTCTGCGGGAATATCCTGTACCTGTCCGCAACTGTCGCAGATTGCAAGGATATATGGCCCCTTTTCGTGCTCCTTGCAACAGGCAACAAATGCGTTAAGAGATTCAACTCTATGAATCAGTTGCAGGTCTAGAAGTTGTTTTAATGCGCGGTATATCTGAGTAGGCGCCTTAAATCCAACAGCTCTTAGGTTCTGATCGTTCAGAAGATCATATGCACCTAGGGGCGACTTGGAAGTTTCAATGAATTCAAAAACCTTCCTGGTTTTGGGACTCACTTCGGCCAACTTGGACTCTTTTGGTGTTTCCTGCATTTCCCACTATTACGCAACGACGTTATGAAATTAGGCAGTTGTTCTACGGTTGCAGCACCTGACTCTTCAGAGGAATATACAACAATTTCAAATACCAGTTGACCAATGTCGCTTCATGTTTTGAGTTCAGTTGCGAATCGAACAGTTCAAATTTGGACTAAAAATCAACAGATTCACAGTATTCGATGCAAATTGTGACACAGGGCTGTTCACTTTTGTAGTCGCGAGGGTCTGGTTAGTTGGCTCAAGTCAACTTTCTGGATGTTATACTATTACATCTAAATCAATGTTCAACGATTGCTAAGGGATTAGTTTCATGATCAAGAAAAAATTTGCTGTAGTGCATTTGGTAATTGCGCTAGCCTTTTGGATACCACAACCCGCACTCGCAGATTCTCGCGTAGTTGCCTCCATTAAGCCAATTCACAGTCTTGCTGCTGCAATCATGGAGGGTGTCGGAGAGCCGGCACTAATTGTTACAGGATTTGAATCTGTTCATGACTACCAGTTGAAGCCATCCGATGCCAAGCTGCTGGAAGAAGCTGATGTTGTCGTTTGGATTGGACCTGAATTGGAGTCTTCAATCAGCAGCGCAATATTCAATCTTTCTAAAAATGCAATTAGTGTTGAACTGTCTGAAGTAGATGGGCTGAAACTGTTCGGATTTCGAGAATCTCACGTGCATCATGATGAAGAAATGGATGACGATGATCATGATGAAGACCGGGAAGAAGATGAAGATCATGAAGGTGAACGGGAAGACGACGACCATGCTGAAGAGCGTGAAGGTGATGACCACGACGAAGATCATGATGAAGGCGCACTGGACATGCATGTATGGCTTGATGTGTCCAACGCCATTTTGATGGCCGACGAAATTGCCCGAGCTTTGAAGGTAGCTTACCCTCAACATAGCGACCTACTCGATTCCAATCACAAGTCACTGCTGGAGAAGTTACACGGCTTTAAACGCGAACTGGAAAAGCAGGCTGACTCGATCAGAGAACGGCCCTATATCGTGTTCCATGATGCCTACCAATATTTAGAAAAGTGGTTAGGCCTGGAAAGCGTCGCTGCGGTGACCTTAAACCCGACAATTACGCCGGGTGTTGGACAAATCAATGAAATCAGGGAAGCGGTTGTGGAAACAGGTGCGCTTTGTGCGTTCGCCGAACCGCAGTTCAATCCAGGCATCTTGAAAATAGTTGGTGAAGGCACTGACCTTGAAATGGGTATGCTTGACCCACTTGGACTCGATGTCGAAGCTGGACCGAATGCGTATTTCGAGATCATGCAGAATATGGTTGCCGCTCTTCGCGATTGCCTGACATAAATCACGTTGTTTGTAGATTTCGGCCCGTAGTGGATTTTACAGATACCACTACGGGCCAATCTTTAGCCACTCCAGAGAAACTCTGCACACATCAAAAGCGATTTGTTTGACCGAATTGCGTTAAACAGTTCGACTCCATTAAAAAATGTTGAATTCCTGTTGAATTCCGAAAATTAATCCCTATAATTTGTTAGCACTCAACGTTAGTGAGTGCTAACAGTTTCGGTTCGAGTGCTCCCAAAGCATTTAAACATCTGTTTTATCAGAGTTATTTGTGATGCACTCAAATTTGAAATTTGAATGATTTTGGAAGGTGCACAGTTCAGGCTGTGCGTTTTCTGTTTATTTTGACATAGTGTTCTGGAGGTATGCGTGAACATTCGTCCACTTCATGATCGAGTCGTTGTTCGCAGGGTCGAAGACGAACGTAAGAGTCCTGGTGGTATCGTAATTCCTGATACTGCGGCTGAAAAGCCCATGCAGGGTGAAGTGCTTGCTGTGGGTAAAGGTAAGCTAGATGATGGTGGCAATCGTCGCCCAATGGAAGTCAAAGTCGGGGACAAGGTCCTCTTCGGCAAATATGCCGGGACCGAGTTTCGTCAAGACGGTGAAGAAGTACTCATGATGCGTGAAGACGACATCATGGGAGTCATTGAATAATTTGGATTAACAGCAAGCATAAAGTAATTGGAGAAAATTTATGGCTGCAAAAGATGTTAAATTCGGCGAAAGCGCACGTGGCAAAATGCTCACTGGCGTCAATGTACTCGCCGATGCTGTAAAAGTCACCTTGGGTCCAAAGGGACGCAACGTAGTTTTGGAAAAATCTTTCGGTGCACCAACGGTCACCAAAGATGGCGTTTCCGTTGCCAAGGAAATTGAACTCAAAGATAAATATGAGAATATTGGTGCCCAGATGGTCAAGGAAGTTGCTTCCAAGACGTCTGATGTAGCGGGTGATGGTACGACCACCGCAACCGTTCTGGCACAAGCGATGCTGCGTGAAGGTTTGAAAGCCGTCGCTGCTGGCATGAACCCGATGGATTTAAAGCGTGGAATCGATAAGGCTGTAGGTGTCGCAGTAGACAGCCTGCAGGAACTTTCAAAACCATGTTCAGACCACACTGAAATTGCTCAGGTCGGCACCGTTTCCGCCAATGCGGACGAAGCAGTTGGCAGCATCATTGCTGAAGCGATGCAGACAGTCGGTAAAGAAGGCGTGATTACAGTTGAGGAAGGTTCAACACTCGAAAATGAACTCGACATTGTTGAGGGTATGCAGTTTGACCGCGGTTACCTGTCGCCCTACTTCATCAACAACCAGGACAGCATGTCTGTCGAACTGGAAAATCCGCTGATTCTTGTCCACGACAAGAAGATCTCAAACATTCGTGATCTTCTGCCCCTCCTTGAGGCGGTTGCCAAAGCGGGACGTCCCCTGTTGGTTATTTCGGAAGACATCGAAGGTGAAGCACTGGCTACCCTGGTTGTCAACAATATCCGGGGCATTGTCAAGGTCTGTGGTGTAAAAGCCCCTGGCTTCGGAGATCGTCGAAAGGCTATGCTGCAGGATATTGCCATCCTGACCGCAGGCCAGGTCATCTCTGAAGAAGTCGGAATGAGTCTTGAAAATGCAAAAATTGATGATCTTGGTTCTGCCAAGCGTGTTCAGATCACTAAGGAAAATACTACTGTGATTGATGGCGCAGGTAAGAAAGAGGACATCACCGCCCGCGTCAATCAGATTCGTGCTCAAATTGAAGAGGCGACATCAGATTATGACCGTGAAAAAATGCAGGAGCGTGTTGCCAAACTCGCTGGCGGTGTTGCGGTCATTAAAGTTGGTGCTGCAACAGAAGTCGAAATGAAGGAAAAGAAAGCCCGAGTTGAAGACGCACTGCACGCCACCCGCGCAGCTGTTGAGGAAGGTGTCGTACCTGGTGGCGGTGTTGCACTGGTTCGCGCTTTCGGGAAGGTTGATACGATCAACGGCGACAACGATGATCAGAATGTTGGTATCAGGATTGTTCGACGTGCACTCGAAGAGCCACTGCGACAGATTGTCGCCAACTCTGGTGCGGACGCTTCAGTTGTGCTTAACAAGGTTGTCGAAGGTGATGACAACAATGGCTACAACGCAGCGACTGGTGATTACGGCGACATGATCAAAATGGGCATTTTAGATCCAACCAAAGTATCTCGAGCGGCGCTTCAGAATGCAGCTTCTATTGCGGGTCTCATGATCACCACGGAAGCAATGGTTGCAGAAATTCCAGAGGATAAACCACCCATGCCGGCACCACCGGATATGGGCGGAATGATGTAATCATCAACCGCTTATCGGTTCAAAAGAGCCCCGCGCAAGCGGGGCTCTGTCGTTACGCAATTATCGTTGGCAATCAGCTGCGGAACATCAGGGCAGTCAGGATGTAGTCCGATCCCAGAATCGCCAGTGAGGCAGATACGACGGTACGCGTCGTTGCTCGGCTGATGCCTTCCGCGGAAGGATAACTGTCGTAGCCTTCAAATACTGCAATCCAGGTCACAAGAATACCAAATACGACACTCTTGATCATACCGTTCATGATGTCAAGCCTAAGGTCCACGCCATCGGCAATTGACGACCAGTAAACGCCAGAATCAACACCAAGCTGTATCACACTGGCAAAATACCCGCCTAGTATCCCGACAAAGGTGAACATCGCGCACAGGAGCGGAACGGCAATAATACCGGCCAATAGTCGTGGTGAGATCACTCTCCGGATGGGGTTGACTGCCATCATTTCGAGTGCAGCCAGCTGCTCAGTGGTTTTCATCAGCCCGATCTCGGCTGTCAGTGCCGACCCGGCGCGACCGGTATAAAGCAGGGCGGAAAGCACTGGTCCCAACTCCCGGGTCAAACTGAGTGCAACCAGCAGTCCAAGAGAGCTCTCGGCACTAAAATCAATCAGGGTGTAATATCCCTGAAATCCCAGCACCATGCCAACAAACGCACCGGCAACGACTGTGATGGAAACTGTTAGAACACCAACCGAATAAATCTGTCGCGTGAGCAGCGACGGTCTGCGCAGAAGACTCGGAAAATGACCAATCGATTTCAGCAAAAAAACCGTCGCATAGCCAAGCCTCCCGACCAGCTCAATCGCCCCGGCTCCAATGCGCTGCACCCAAACTGCTGGGTTAGCTGTGTTCAAGAATCTCCCCTCTGTAATCGTTCGCTGGATAGTGGAATGGAACGGGACCATCGGGTAGTCCATGTAAGAACTGTCGAACTTCGGGTTGATTACTGTCTAGCAGTTCTTGCGGTGTACCACTGGCGAGTAGAGTACCGCTACCGAGCAAAAAGACGTGGTCTGCAATGCTAAGCCCCTCTTCTACATCGTGAGTAACCACGATTGAGGTGGTACGTAGGGCATCAGTAATCTCACGGACCAATTTGGTAATGATTCCAAGGGAAATCGGATCCAGACCAGTAAACGGTTCATCAAACAGCAAAAGGTCCGGGTCCATTGCAGTTGCTCTGGCTAGGGCAACACGTCTCGCCATTCCACCGGATAACTCTGAAGGTGCGTGATCCTGAGCACCTCGAAGACCAACTTGCTCAAGTTTCATGAGTACCAGATTTCGGATCAACGATTCGGGCAGATCTGTGTTTTCACGAAGTGGAAAGGCAACATTTTCGAAAACGCTGAGGTCAGTCAACAAGGCGCTTGACTGAAACATCATTCCCATTCGCCGACGCAATTGAAAGAGATCACTCTCTCGGAGCGTGTTGACCTCGAAACCGAGCACTCTGACTGTTCCACGGTCGGGCTTATAACGGCCCGAAATCAGATTCAGTAGCGTAGATTTCCCACAACCACTTGGCCCCATTATCACGCTAACCCCATGCGATGGGATTTGTATAGTAACATTAGTGTAAATTTTCTTCTGGCCGAAGTGAAAATCGACCGCTTCTATTGCCACAACCGACTGATGTTGTTCAGACATCGGTAATTTAGAGGGTGATCAGCATCATTTAGTACTTTATGCGTCGTATATCTGTCAGTTCCCAGGCTTTGGTTACCGTGGTTTTGATAAGCGCTCTGACGGCAGTGTGCATATTTGTGCTGATTGGCGGTGCCGAGAGTGAAAAAGAAAGATTGGCATTCGTAGGTTCGAATCTGAAAGAGCGTGAACAGGTCTTGGAAAATGTAAAAATTACCAGAACTGTACCAGATATGCAAGTAAATTATAGGATTGAAACGATAAGGCTTACGCAGTATCCGGAACAGAAAATTGGTGAACTGGTTTCTCCAGTATTAACTGAGACGCGTGCAGACGGCACTCAACTCGTCGTCACAGCGCAAACTGGCGTAATTAATGGTCATGAGGAATCAATTGAACTCAAAGGCGATGTTGAAATAATCGAGCGGCAGTTGCCAGAGAACACTGAAACAACGAGAGTGAAAACCAATAATTTCATAGTCAATTATTAATCTCAAAAATTCGATTCAAATACTTAAGGTAGTCAAAGGATGAAAAAGCACTCGCACCTGTTAATTTCGTTTATTTTGGGTTTACTTCTATCGTGCTCTGCTGCGGTTGCACAGGAAAAGAAATTGACGGTGCAGGCGGATACCATCAGATACCACGCCAATAATGGCAACAGTGTTTTTGAAGGTAATGTAGTCGTAAACCGTGGCCTTCTCAATCTCTGGGCTGACAGAGTTGAACTCTTTCAGGATCAGCAGGATAGCGACTACATTGTCGCGGATGGTTCGCCCGTTCGATATATTGAAAGATCCGAAGATGGAGGTATTATTACCCAGGGCAAGTCGAATCAATCCATCTATCGGTACGATGAAGACGAGATTCAACTCATGGGAAATGTTGAATTTGAGAGCGATGGGAATGTTCTGCGTGCTCACCAAGTGATTTACAACACCGAATCTCGCGAAGTGCATGCATTTTCCAACGGTGGTTCAGAAGCAGGCGGAGACAGGCAGAGAACGACAGTAATCATTGATGACAACTGATTCCAGAAACGATCCATCAAATACACGAAACTATCGGCTTGAAATTGTTAACGCAAGCAAAACATTTGCTTCGAAACCTATAGTCG
>CAZYSR010000047.1:0-2466 GCA_964649525.1 uncultured Gammaproteobacteria bacterium | reverse complement strand
GTTGATACCGTCTTGATTCCCGAAGAGAACGCAAAAGACTTGGTTGAAATTCCAAGCAAAATCAGGGATGAACTAAATATCGTTCCAGTTCGCTGGATTGATGATGTCGTCAGTCACGCTTTGGAGTCACACCCTGAAACTTTCGCGCTATCAACAGGATTGGGTCTAAGTTTAGACGATGAACGAAGCGGTGATGAAGGAGTTCAGGTTACCAAACACTAACCCTGCCGAATAATCGTGAATTTTGTGTTAGGTCGCACATGCCAACATAGTCAGTTCATGGTCATCAACCAAGAGAAATTATTCGGCCGCTCTCATTTTCTCGCGGAATGACAGTTTTACGCTTTAGTGATTATCTTTCTGAAAACTGTCTGATTTATTTGGTTTATGTTGTATAAATTTACTTTCATTTAGCATGTATCGACCCAGACAACTTTAGACTGATTTCAGTGAGTTGATCTGGGTAAAACAATCAATTTTTATTGGAGGGGAAGGTTTGAAAAAAGCAGAATTTATCGGAAACATTGCAGATAGTGCATCCCTGACGAAAGCAGACGCCGATCGCGCTGTTTCCGCAGTAATTGGTGAGATAACTAAGTGTCTGGCAAATAATGATTCACTGACTATTTTTGGTTTTGGCACTTTCTCAACCTATGCTCGTGCAGAAAAAAAAGGCAGAAATCCACAGGATGGTTCAGAAATAACGATTCCTGCGTCTACTGGCATCCGGTTTAAACCTGCCAAAGCTCTAAAGGATGCCGTAAATTGATTTGAGGATTCAGGGGTGCTTAGCTCAGATGGGAGAGCATCGCCCTTACAAGGCGAAGGTCGCAGGTTCGAGCCCCGCAGCACCCACCAAGCTACCATTTCGGGGCGGTAGTTCAGTTGGTTTAGAATTCCGGCCTGTCAAGCCGGGGGTCGCGGGTTCAAGTCCCGTCCGTCCCGCCATAAATTGCATTATGTATTCATGCAGTCGCGATGTTCGTGACTGCGTGAATACCCATGCTTGCCTGTAAACTGTTTGTCGACGAAATTTTTTGAGAGTCTCGTTCAATGCTGACCAGTATCCGTAACCGCGCTACAGGCTGGATTGCCTGGGCAATTGTTATTCTGATAACGATTCCTTTCGCCCTTTGGGGAATTAATTCATACTTCGAGGGTGGTGTTAATGTCAATGTTGCGGAATTTGATGGCGAAATAATTGATTACCAGACTTATCAACAGGCGATTTATTCAGAAAGAGATCGGATGCGACAGGTCTACGGCAGCAATGCCACAGCAGAACTGTTGTCTGGCGAGGTGTTGGGCCGCCAGGTCATCAACCGTCTAGTCAATGATGTTCTTTTGCAAAGGGATGCTCGCGATCGAGGATATCGAATCAGCGATGCACAGCTTGCCGAAGCCATCCGAAATGAACCAAGCTTTCAAAGCGAGCAGGGATTCAGCCGAGAACTGTATGAACGCATTTTGCAGTTTTCGGGGTATTCACCATCCGAATTCGAAACTGTGCAGCGGAATAACGCTGCAACTCAGCAAGTACAAACAGGATTTATTGAATCTGTACTACCGATTAATTCGACAGTAGAGGATCTTATTCAACTCTTACGCCAGCGTCGTACTGGCGAATATGCGATGGTTGAACCATCAACTTTTCATTCCGAGATTGAAATTACAGACGCAGATATTCGAGCGGACTACGAAGAAAACCAAGCAATTTATGTTGATGAAGAGAAAGTCAGGATCGATTACATTGAACTTGCGCGATCTGATTTTGCAGTCAACTTCACACCTACCGAAGAAACTCTTCGACAGATTTATGATGCTGAAGCGCAGCAGTTTCGAGAAGAAGAGCAGCGATTGGTGCGGCACATTCTTCTGGAAGGTACCGCAGGTGACAACACCGCTGCTATCGACCAAGCTAGTGAATTGATCTATCGACTGAATAGCGGTGAAGATTTTGCTCACCTGGCTAGTGAATTTTCCGCCGATATTGGGTCGGCTTCCCAAGGCGGTAATCTTGGATGGATCAGTCGAGGAGCCACGGTACCGGCTTTTGAATCAGTCGCATTTACTCTCTCCGAAGGCGAGATTAGCGAACCGGTCGAAACTGAATTTGGCGTTCATATCATTCGAGTCGAAGAAATTCAGGCGGAGAAAGCCAAGCCGTTTGAGGAAGTTCGAGATGAATTGGCCGAGCAGGCAATTCGTAATCAGGCTGAGATTGAGATGTTTGAGATTGCCGAAGAGATGCGCAACGTTGCGTTTGAGCAACCTGACAGCCTTGATGCCGCGAGCGAACTGTCTGGACTCGAGATTAAGGTATCTGATTGGTTCAGTCGTACTGAGGGGAGTGGAATTTCGTCCCACAGCAGTGTGCGAAATGCAGCGTTCAGCGCCACAGTTCTGGAAGATGGTTTTAATAGTGACCTCATTGCATTGGATGATGGAAGACAGGTACTGTTGCGC
>CAZYSR010000046.1:0-2889 GCA_964649525.1 uncultured Gammaproteobacteria bacterium | reverse complement strand
TTGATCACTTTGTTGAAATTGGTCCGCATGCAAGCCTGAACTTCAACATGCATGATGCCCTCAGATCTGAAGGAATCGAATCCGAAGGAAAGGTGCTTTACTCCATTCATAGGGATCGCCCAGAGGAACACACCCTGCCCTCAGCCAGTGCGGTTCTTTTCTGTCATGGTACAGACCTCAAATTTGATCGAATTAATCCCAAAGCGAATGTGTGCGATCTTCCAAAGATGGAATTTGAGGGTCAGACGTACTGGAAACCGAACTCAATTACACAATCACAACCGCCGAATAAAAATACCTTTCCCCTTCTTGAAGAGTCTTCTCAAGACCAGCAAAAAAGTTGGAGCATTCCACTCAAAGCGGAAGAATGGCCTTGGTTAGGCAAGCATCGCTTGCGCGGTGAGATCATTTTTCCAGCTGCTGGCTATATTGAATCAACTTTGGAAGCGGCAAGCATCTGTTTGGGATCATCTGCAATTGAACTGCGTTCTGTAAAGTTTCAAAAAATGCTGCGTATTCCATCAGAAAAGGATGTTGCAGTAACGCTTAGAAGTGAAATTGACACGCATTTAGGAACGTTCGAGTTTGCCAGCTGTAGTACAGTTGCCGAAGCGGTTGAGATGATTCACTGTCAAGGAGAATTTTCCGCGAATGAAACCTTGCAACCTGTAACTTCAGGTTGTGAATTGCCCAAGAACTATTCGATTGAAATATCACCGGACTTGGTTTTTGAGAGGTTCAGTGAATGGGACTTCGAAGGTGACTTCGATAGCTGGCAGATCACCAAGCTCTGCACTGCTGGTGAAGTCGAACTCTTTGCAACACTCAAAAGGAACCACACTACAGGCCATCCACAAACAAGATGGCAGTTAGACCCATCATTGCTAGACCTTTGCTTTCGCTGTGTGGTAGGCATCATCCATTCTAGAGACGTTCTAGTACCTTACGAAATTGAGTCATTCAAGTATTGGCAGAATAGTCCAGACGAAGTCAACTGCCATATTCAAGTGATCCAGTCATCAGTCGATTCAATTGATCTGAACTTAACGATTGCAGACTCGAAAAATCAAGTTATTGCAAGTATTTCAAAACTACGATTGCACCGGCTGTCGGAGCCAGTAAAAGCAGATTTGACTTCAGCAAGCAATTTGTTTGCATTGAAGCGTCATGGGAAAATACACCAAGCGGAACGTGAAAGTGAATCGCGCTTTGACTGCGAATTTTCTACGCTTAGGAATGCTCTGGAGACTTACTCTGCCAATCTCAGCAAGCATCGACAACGATGGCGTCACTATTCCATTGCGAACGCTGCGCTGACGGACATCACGGTTGCATACACCGTTGAGGCGCTCAAGCAAGCTGAATTTATAAAGATTGCGGAAGAACAGTCAGTCAGTGAAGCAATTGCGGTGTGCGACATCACAGAAGATCAAATTCCCCTGCTTTACTCTCTGCTCAATTTATTGTGCGATTGTGGATATGCAGAGATGGCGCAACAGGATATCCGAACGACGTCTGAAATCAAATTCCGATTGTACGAAACCTCGCTGCCTTCTCCAACTCACTCCACACGGAATTTTCTCCAGAAAGCGGAGTCTTCGGAATATCTCGCGGAAATAATGCTAATTGATCGTTGTGGCTCTGAATTACTGAATGTACTAACTGGCCAGAAATCTGGTATTGATGTACTGTTTCCGAATGGAGAAATCGAGCTTTTGCAACATCTGTATCAGAGTTCTCCAACCTGTCAAATTTACAACGAATTACTATGTCGTTCGATTACAGAACTGCTTGATTCGTGGACCTTGGAGCGACCTTGTCGAATTCTTGAAGTGGGTAGCGGTACTGGTGCTCTTCTGTTTCATCTGGCGCCAATTCTGGACACTCAAAACGTTGAATATACCTTTACAGACGTATCGAGCCTCTTCCTTCGACGTGCAAAAACACGCTTTTCTCACCTGAATTTTGTTGAGTTTACCAATTTGGATCTTGATGCTGACTTGCAGATGCAGGGTTTTGGTTCAGAGACGTTCGATCTGGTTCTAGCCTATGATGCGCTTCATCTCTGTTACTCCCCAAAACAGACTCTACAACGTTTGCACAATGTGCTGAAGCCCGGTGGAATTCTTGCATTCACTGAATTGACCAATGAACCAGCATGGGCGCGTCTGGTATTCGGTATGCTTCGCGATTGGTGGCCGCGAAATGCTAAAAATCGTTCATCTGAATCTCCCTGTCTTTCAAGTGGCAACTGGCAAAAATATCTCAAGAATTCCGGATTTGAGAACATTGCCACACTGACCGACCGCGAAGATGATGGCGATGGCGTTCACACCGTGTTCATCGGAAAGAAGCCTAGAACAACTCCAGTCAGTATTCAACAACGTTCCAGTCTCAATCGCAGTCGTTTAATTTTTACGAACGGCAACCAGTTTTCAAACACGTTTGTCCAA
Organism: uncultured Gammaproteobacteria bacterium; assembly: GCA_964649525.1. Classification (GTDB taxonomy): domain Bacteria; phylum Pseudomonadota; class Gammaproteobacteria; order Arenicellales; family JAJDZL01; genus JAJDZL01. The sequence continues at coordinate 436 of CAZYSR010000046.1, read as the reverse complement.
CATTTTGATGTCGATTCCACAGTTCATGTGGGTTCTGGAGACGCATATGCGCAGGATGGAGACCATAAATTTGTCAACCCAAATGAAGCGGCCCACTTCACTCAACTCATCGGTGAAATCAAACAGCGTGGTGCACTACCGGATGAGGTTATTTTTCTTTGGAATTTTTCGGACTCAGGTGCGAATAATCGATCAATCGAATTGCTTATCCAAACATCTCCAGTTCTGGCTGCAACCTCGCTGATTCAGGCATTTGATCATCACGGTATTAATACTCCACCTTTGGTACTGGTCACTGCTAATGCTCACAAAATTGGCAATTCAATGGACCTAGCAAATTGCCTGAGTGCTGGACTATGGGGCTTTGGCAGAACCTTGCGAAATGAATACCCAGAGTCCGATGTAAGGCTCGTTGACATTAACCCTTCTGATGATT
>CAZYSR010000045.1:0-3815 GCA_964649525.1 uncultured Gammaproteobacteria bacterium | reverse complement strand
CAAAAAAGGGGTGGTTACGTTCATCACGTGCACGGACCATGTCACGTTTCCGATATGGAATGTACTCAAGAATCGAAGGAAAGGGTCCGTCTCCCTCTGGCCACCAAATTCGGGCAGACAATCTGACGCCGTCGGGCATTTCAATCCAGAGATGCTCAGTTACCTGGAATGTGCTTGGTGCACTGTGATGATTCTTGTCAGACATCTGATCCAAGTCTGTTGAGGACTTGATTGGGCGATAAACCCATAATTTTGCAAGAAATTGGGAATAAATCAATATGCCTCTGAATTTAAATCAGGGCTAGCGTAATTTTGATTGTTTTCTATCTTATTGATTAAATGAAACTTTTATCTTTGTCGCAAGTTGTATTTTCCGATCAGGGAATTTCCATTTTGGGTCTCAAAACGGCATGTAATATATAATTTTTTTTATTAACCAGTGGTTCCATCCATAGTCCTTAACATTCCGTCTCAGATCATGAAAGAATGGTAAATTTGATATGATTCAATTGTTGAAATATTGTCGGGATAGTGGATGTTAACCAAAATCAAATTCTGAATTGGAGTTTGGATCATGAAATTCAAAAGCTTAAAATCACTGCTTCTGGCTGTACTGTTAATTTCATTTTCTACCGAAACCTTTGCGGGTGAATGGAATGTATCTTTGTGGGGAAAACCCAGGGCATTTACGGAACATGTTGAGAAGATTGCAGAACTTGTTTCGCAAAAAACAAACGGTGAGTTTACCCTGAATCTATCGTACGGTGGACTTTCCAAGAACAAGGAAAACCTGGACGGTATTTCGGTCGGGGCATTCGAAATGGCTCAGTTCTGCGCTGGCTATCATCGAGACAAAAATCCTACCATAACGGTACTTGAACTTCCTTTTCTTGGTGTTTCCACTCTCGAAGAAGAAAGAAAAATCAGTCAGGCGTTATATCAGCACCCGGCAGCAGTGGCAGATTTGGCGCGCTGGAATGCTACATTGCTGATGCCCTCTCCTCTACCACAATACAATCTGGTTGGAGTTGGCGAAGCACCTGCTACTCTAGCAGACTACGAGGGACTGCCGGTACGAGCGACTGGTGGCATCGGGAAGGCCATGGCAGCAGTGGGTGCTGTACCCGCTTCAATGACTGCTACCGAAGTTCGTCAAGCTCTTGACAGCGGCATCGTCAAAGCGGTTGCCTTTGCTCCACATGCACACATGTCGTTTGGCACCGTAGAAAAGGGCAAGTGGTGGACCACCAATTTGAACCCTGGCACCGTTAATTGTCCCGTTGTGGTCAACAGCGATGCACTGGCCGCTTTGTCAGACAGTCATCGAGAGGCTCTGCTTGGATCAGTTGATGAAGCACTTGATCACTACATAGCAAATTACAACGGTAAAACGATGAGTCGGTGGGGACCGTTGCTGGACGAAAAGGGTATACAGCGAATCACCTACGGAGAAAGTGAACTGGATGCGTTTCGCGCTAAGGTTGCAGGACCAGCTGCTGAATCTTGGATTGCCGACATGAGCGCAAACGGGTTGCCAGCTCAAGAACTTTATGATTTTGTCACCGGCATGATCGGAAATTAAATCATTCTGTGTTGTGATTGCTCAATCGCAACACTATCATCACACGAAAATCTGCAGTTTATCGCTCGGCGTAGACATTGGCTGCGCCGGGCGATCAGCCAAAATCGTAAATGGCGGAATCCTCTTCAGTTCTCTCTGATCATTCCCGGCTAAGTCGTCTCGACCGTCGATTCCACGCTCTAGAATTGAAACTGGCCTTCATTAGCGGCATTGCTGTATTTGGCTTGATGGTGCTTGCGGTAGTTTCTGTCGGAGGCAGGAATTTATTCAATCAGCCGCTTCCTGGATATGTGGACTGGATTGAGCAGATTATGCCTTTGATCGCTTTCATGGGGATCGCCTACGTCCAGAGAAATGGAAGTCATATTCGTATGGACATTCTTGTGGGCCGTCTTAAAGGGCGTGTGCTCTGGGCAACCGAGTTTGTTACCATCTTGGCAATTCTGATCGTCATGTTGCTGATAGTTTGGGGCTCCTGGGAGCATTTCCAGAGAAGTTTCGATTTCAATGCAGCAATGTGGAGTCGAGACAGTTCGATGGACATCGCATTGCCACTCTGGCCTGCGAAACTGCTCGTCCCCGTATCATTCTCCGTCCTGTGCATACGCCTTGTTCTACAACTCCTAGGCTACGGTCTCGCGTTCACTCAAAATCGCAAGTCACCGGTAGCAGTACCACTTGTGGAAGAGATAGCAACTCACGCAGCACGCGAAGCAGCTCAGCTCTCTGATACTTTCGAGACTCCGACCAGACACGCAGGTAATCAGGGCGACTGACCATGGAAGCAATAGACATCGGCATCGCCATTTCCGTGCTTTTGCTGGTGCTGGTTTTCCTCGGTATGCGAGTTGCCTTTGCTGCTGCTCTTGCGGGATTGCTGGGATTGATTTGGATTTTCTGGGCAAAAAAAGGCTATGACCCTAGTGCTTTTGTCTGGGCAGTTGGTGTGGCTGCCAAAACTGCTGGACAGGTACCACATTCAAAAATATCCAGTCAAGCTCTTTCTCTGATCCCAACATTTATTCTGATTGGATTTCTGGCCTATCACGCGGGTCTAACTAGAGCGCTATTCGAGACAGCCAAGCGCTGGGTTGGCTGGTTGCCTGGTGGTCTTGCAGTATCAACTGTATTCGCGACCGCAGGATTTGCAGCCGTCTCTGGGGCTTCCGTTGCAACTTCCGCAGTATTTGCCCGAATTGCCATTCCAGAGATGCTGAGGATTGGTTACAACAAACGATTTGCATCCGGTGTTGTAGCGGCTGGTGGAACATTGGCATCATTGATCCCACCTTCGGCCATTCTGGTAATTTATGCCATCATTGTCGAACAGGATGTAGGCAAACTGCTACTTGCAGGATTTTTGCCAGGTGCATTTTCAGCCGTTATCTATGCACTATTAATCATGGGCATGGCGGTCTTTCTGCGAACCATCGGGCCACCGGTCACAGGCTTTAGCTGGCGTGAACGACTGAATTCCCTGCCGCCTGCCATGCCATGTGTAATGGTGGTTGTAATCATCATTTTCTTTATTTACAACCCATTTGGTGGCGATGCTTGGGGAACACCTACAGAAGGCGGGGCACTCGGAGCATTTGTAGTTTTCTGTTTCGCACTGATCAAGGGGATGCGCTGGCCCGAGCTGAAACGCGCACTCATTGAGACTGCGAAGTTGGTGGTGATGATTTTTTCCATTATCTGGGGTGTGCTTATCTACGTCAGATTTCTGGGATTTGCAAACCTGCCAAATGCATTCGCGGATTGGATTACCTCGCTTGATCAAAGCCCGCTACTCACCTTGGTTTTGATTCTGTTGGCTTATGCGTTACTTGGTATGTTCATGGATGCGATCGGCATGCTGCTTTTAACATTACCTGTTGTTTATCCAGCGGTCATGGCACTCAATGGCGGTGAATTCGTTTCGGCAGCCGACAGCACATTTGGTATGTCCGGTCCAGCTTGTGCAATTTGGTTTGGGATCCTAGTCGTAAAGATGGCCGAGCTTTGTCTGATCACACCACCCATTGGCTTGAATTGCTTTGTGGTTGCCGGTGTACGTAGTGACCTGTCTGTACAAGATGTGTTCAAGGGCGTTATGCCTTTTTTCGTTGCTGATGCCATTACAATCGGCTTGCTGGTTGCTTTTCCGATCATTGTGCTTTGGCTCCCATTGCAATTGTTGTAACCCTTTATTCAGCAAGCAGGACCATTGGCAAACATTTACAAAATGAAAGAT
>CAZYSR010000044.1:0-11067 GCA_964649525.1 uncultured Gammaproteobacteria bacterium | reverse complement strand
AACCATGACTGCATCAAAAATGAAAGCAATCCCGTTGAGGTTGAGGGTTCCATTTACATTCTTTACGGAAATTTAGCACCTGGCGGGGCAGTCGTGAAAGTTTCGGGAGTATCAAAATCGATGTGGCAGGTGACTTTATCTGCTCGAGTGTTTGAAGATGAGGAAAGTGCAATATTAGCTATTCGGACAGGAAAGGTCAGTCATGGGTCCTGCATAGTAATAAGAAATGAAGGGACGAAAGGTGGCCCAGGGATGCGAGAAATGCTGGGTGCGACATCTGCAGTAATGGGGTCTGGACTGGGAGACTCTTGTGCTCTTGTTACGGATGGCAGATTCTCTGGCGCTACTCATGGTCTTGCGATTGGATATGTAACTCCGGAAGCCGCTCGAGGAGGGACGATCAGCGTAGTTGAGAATGGAGACCGGATTAGCGTTGACTTATTTGAACGTAAATTGACAGTAGATCTTTCAGAGAGAGTCATTCGCGAAAGATTCAAGAATTACAAACCACCAAAACCAAGGATCAAGAGAGGATATCTGAAACATTATGCAGAGCACGTATCGCCAGCTTCGGACGGGGCGATTATGCCGCGTATGTGATGCGTTGGGATCGATGATGAAATTTCTACAACCAGGAAATCCGCAAACCTGATATCGACGGTGAAAAAATTGGCTAACCCCTCGAAAAGTGTCATCACAAATGCTGCTTCGTCAAACATAGAAATTGAGCGTAAAGCTCTAAAAACGCTTATGCATAGAAGTGACTACCACGGCCTGGTATTTCTCGCCAAGTGGGGAATTGCCTGTTCCATCAGCGGGATATTGGTCTGGTTGTCAATAGGAACGTTTTATGTTTGGCCAGCTATGTTCTGCTTTGGAGTGATCGTAGCTGTTCCTGCATATTCACTCAGTCATGAGACTGCACACGGAACCGCATTTCGTACTCGATGGTTGAATGAAACTGTGTTCTGGTTTACATCTCTGCTGTATGGAGAAGAACCCTTACACAGAAGATACACTCATACAAACCATCATACTCATACATGGTATGTAGGGTTGGATAGCCAAATGCCGTTCGATACGCCACTCGATCTCAAAGGCTGGATATCCGACACTTCTGGATTCTCCATCACCCGATTTCAGATTCGAGTGAATATTCAGTTAGCGACAAAACAATACACGGACATTATGTTAAGTGTTGTTCCAAAACATGAGCTACCAAAACTTACTAGAAACGCGAGAATATTCATAGCAGTTTACTCATCCATTCCAATTCTTGTGTTTCTGGGGTACATGTGGCCTATCTGGTTCCTTGTACTTCCTAGAATTCTTGGCTATCCGATTATGTTGTTGTTCAATTTGATTCAGCATGTCGAGATGGCTGAGAATTCCCCCTCGATTATTGATAGTACTCGCAGTTTCCGAACAAACTTGGTAGGAAAATTCTTGTATCTCAATATGAACAACCATATTGAGCATCATTTGTATCCTCAAGTTCCATTCTATTCACTGCCAAAACTGCATAAACAAATTGCCGATCAGATACCCGAACCAGACCCGGGCTTCTGGCGAACAAACTATGAAGTCTTGTCGGTGGTGATTCGAAGATTTTTGGGGCAAAACACGAAAGCCAGAGTCATACGGCAAGCGCCACACATGGTAACTAATGGATCTTACGCAAAAATTGCCAGGGCTACGATGCGATGAAACTTAAGAACATCTACACGTACGGTGGCAAGCCAGAACAACGCAACTTTACCGTAGCTGATCTTGTTTCCTTGAAAGGAAAAGTAACACTGAGTCAAACCTGTCCGAACGATAAGAGCGAAGCGGTTGCCTGTGTTGAAGCGGGAATTGATGTCATTAACTGTACGGACGTCAATCTTAGAGCTGTGCGCGAAGGTGCACCGAATACGATCTGCATCGCTGATCTGCCGATGACTTCATATTTCACTCCTGATGAAATTCTGAGGGCGGCTGTTACGGCAGCTGAAATTGGTGCAGACATTATCTACACTCCTCGAAGCCTGAAAATTGTGGAAATGCTTGCGCGAGAGGGCTTGGCAGTTCAAGGTCATGCTGGGCTAGTACCTCGCCGTTCCACTAAATTAGGGGGCCTACGATCAATAGGGAAAACTGCTGAGGAAGCAATGTATGTGGTTTTGGAGCTTCGTCAGTTAGAAGACGCAGGGGCTCAGTTTGTGGAAGTAGAGTGCATCCCGAGTGAAATACTAAAAGTCGTGAATTGTAAAACTCAACTTGTAACGCATTCGATAGGAGCCGGTTCGAGTGGCGATGTCATATTCATGTTTTTAGTAGACATATGTGGTGATGCAGAAACCCGTCCCGCACACGCAAAAGCCTTTGGAAATGTAAAAAAAATTCTGAACCAACTTCAAGAAGAACGTGTTCGTGCACTGAGTGCATTCGTTCAATCAGTGAAGGAAAAAAGTTATCCCGATGCGTCAAACACCACCTCGATGCTACCCGGAGAACGGGATAAGTTTCTGGAGGCTATCGACAGAGTTCAACCATTTCACCGCTAGAGAATTGTCAAGAAAATGACTAACTGGGTATATGCATGTGACTGTAGTGATGTTGATGAAGAGGATCTCATTGGTTGGGACTACAACGGTCAGACTTATGCCATCTACCACATACGTAGTGGATTCTTTTGTACGGATGGCCTGTGCACCCATGAAGCACAACTTCTGGAAATGGGGCTCGTGATTGGGGAGACGATCGAATGTCCGTTACATCAAGGCAGATTCAACATTGTTTCAGGCAAAGTTATCTCGCCACCGCCCTGTGTAGACCTGAATACCTATCCTACAAAGGTCGAAAACGGGAAAGTATATGTCAAGGTTTAAGTGACTGTTCAGACACGTATTTTCGACAAATTAAGATCAACACTTGAAAATTTAAGGAGAATAGTATGTCAACTCAAATTGTAAAAATTTTGAAAGTTAAGACTGTAGCCACGTTGCTCTTCTTCGGATTGATATCCGTGAATGCACAAGCAGAGGAGAATTTCATTCTTGCACATGCCATGAATACAGATCATGTATTTCATGCGTTATCGGAAAGATTTATGTCAGAAATTGGCGAAAATGACCGGTTGGAAATTGCTTATCACCCGGGTGGAGATCTGGGGGATTGGACATCACTGTTTGAACAAGCTATGCAAGGAGTTGTTCCCATGACAATGACTTGGGGAGATTCTCAATTTGATGCACGACTAGACTTAATCTATCTCGGCTACATAGTATCAAACTGGGAAGAAGCGAAAGCTTTATATGGCCCAGGTGCAGGTATGTTGGATGTCTATAACAATATGTTGCATGACTTAGGCGTCCATGCAGTGGGTGTAATTCCGACTGACTTCGGCTCGGTAGTAATCAGGAAAGGCGTTGGAGCCGTCCCTGTGAACTTTCCTGAGGACGGTGCAGGATTAAAAATTCGAGTACCGGGATTACCGATTGCAGTAGATCGATTCAATAATCTGGGTTTCTCTGCCGTGCCTATCCCTTTAGCCGAAGTACATACCGCACTTCAACTGGGCACTGTTGATGCCAGATCATTTTCAACGGCTGTCGAAACTTACACTCTTCGAGACGTTTTGGAAACCAATATCTTGACTAATGACTACTTTGAGATAGCGTTTTGGTTAGTCAATAAAAATTGGTGGGACAATTTGGCGGATGAAGACCGGGCCGCGATTCAATCTGCTGCGGATTCGACAGTTGAATGGTCATGGGAAGAGGCAGAGCGAAAAAGCAATGAATTCTTACAGAAGGCGAGGGATGCCGGAATATCGGTAATTGAACTATCTGACGAGCAAATGAGTGCTGCAAAAAATATTGTTTACGAGACGGAATGGCCGGATATGGAAAATCTGGTTGGGAAAGAAACTATGGATCAACTCAGGAAACTTGTTGGTATTAACTAACAACTCCATAAAAAGCAAGTGATGTCGGGCATCCTCCTCCATTGTCCGACATCACTAACAATCTCTAGTTTAACGTCTAACATCCCGCATGAAAAAGCAGTCACGACAAAGGCCAAGAAAGCCAGTTGAAGCTGATTCTTATATTTACGACCCCGAGCTTTCGTCGCCCGAACCACCAGATCGTGTGGTTGCAATCCCTGGAGAACTTGATTTCTCTGAAGAACTTGATTCTCCACGTCTTAAGAAATTCCGTGATGTTGAATCGAAGTTAGTCAATGTGTTATTTGGTGCCGTGGTGATTTTCAGCATTTCGCTAACTACGATTATGTTTGCACAAGTACTCTTAAGATATGTCTTTAAATCACCATTCGTAGGAATTGAAGAAGTAGCGCTGTTATTCGGCGCGTGGTTGTACTTCCTTGGATTTGTATGTGTGACTCGAAATGGTGAGCACATTCACGGTGGAGTTTTGACTCTTATAGTCAAACAACCCAACACCATTCGAACCGTAAGGTTCGTAATGTCAATTCTAACTACTGTAGGTTGCGCGATCTTTGGATTTTACGCAATCAAGTATGCATTGTTTGAAATTCAAACTGGACGGCTCAGTTCGTATATGCGTTGGCCAAAAGGTTTGTGGTCTTCTTCACTAATAGTCGGGTTTTCAGGAACCTTCATTTATCTCATTTTCCAAATGGTAAATCAGGTTCTTGATTTACGGCATCACTTATCCATTGATAGGAGAGCTAGGGATGATTGAGTTTCTAGCTTCAATGGGGCTCATCGTTGCTCTGCTGCTTTTGGAGATGCCCATTGCATTCGCATTTGGTATAGGGGCATTGGTATTCGGCATTTCATCGGGATCAGATGTGTCTTTTCTTATCCCTTTTGCATATCAAACAACGTCCAGTTTTGCATTGCTGGCTTTGCCATTGTTTGTACTTGCTGGTACTTTGATGGCTGAAGGTGGGCTTTCAGATCGATTACTGAATTTCGTAAATGCTTTTGTTGGCAGATTAAAAGGAGGACTAGGAGCAGTCACAATCATTACTTGTGCATTTTTTGGTGCTATTTCTGGCTCGTCCTCAGCAGCTATTGCAGCAATTGGACAAATCATGATTCCCAGAATGGTTAGAGAAGGATATCCATCCGGACATGCTACAGCACTTGTGGCTTGTTCGTCAGTTTTGGCTTTAATGGTGCCGCCATCAATCCCTATGATTGTTTTCGCAGTTACTGGTGGACTATCGGTTGGAGCAGCATTTTTGTCAACGATGATTCCTGGAGCGATTCTCGCCGTAGTTTATGTTGTACTCAATTTCGTCTTCTTAAGAAACGTGAAGACAATAAAACTGGAAGAAAAGATTTCGTTTCCCGATTCGGTGAAAAAAGTTTATAGCAGTGGTGTAGATGCTATTTGGGCATTGCTAATGCCTGTCATAATTTTGGGTGCAATTTATTCAGGAATTGCAACGCCAACAGAAGCGGCAGCGATTGCTTTGGTATATTCATTTTTTGTTGGGATACTAATCTATCGTGGTTTGAATTTCAAGACAATTCCCAAAGCAATTGTCAGGGCAGCGATTACTACAGGTTCGATCGTTGCAGTTCTATTTTTCCTATTCGTGATGAGTCGGGCAATGATTCTGCAACAGGTGCCGAAAGAAGTTGCTGAGGCGTTAGTAGCATTGACTGAAAACAGAATACTCATACTATTGTTGATTAATTTGATTCTGTTGTTAATCGGCATGATTGTGGATGATGTGTCAGGCAGTGTACTTGCAGCTATTGTTTTATTACCTGTTGCCACTGAAATAGGTGTTCATCCAATTCACTTCGCAGGTATTGTAGGTACAAATCTTGGATTGGGAAATGTTTCCCCGCCTTGTGCTCCGATGCTGTATATGGCAGCCGGAATTAGTAAGTTAACCCTTGATCAGTACATTGTTCCGACACTTAAATTTTTACTGTTGGGCCATTTGCCAATGGTATTGATCGTAACCTTTATTCCTGAACTATCGCTATGGTTACCCAGATTGGTCATGGGCATCGAATAAATAGGTACCGGCATTACTCAAGATATAGTTAATTGTGGTGTGTAACTGTATTCCGGTCATCAAGCGGCCACCTAGTCGTTCAACATTAGTCAACTCAATTCCGTCCTTGATCTGCATTCCTTCAATCACCTGTTCCAGTTGCCGGAACCCCCACAAACTTCTCCACCTTTTTTCGGCGCTTTGCTCGATCTTGAACTAAATCTTTCCATCAAACTCGTCTCGCTGTGTAAAAAAACGAGGATCGATTAATTTTGAGACACCGCGTGAATGACTCGACACTAGTACCGAAAGATCCGCAATTTGTCGTCAGTTGATTCAATTTATTTCGATGTGTATGGGGATTCGTTTAAAATGCGAATTACAAGCATTCAGACAATCTGAATGTATAAATAATCGTTTGATCGATTCAGAATATTTTGAAGTTGAAGAATTGGCTGCAAGCCGATTGTTTATTGGAGGACAATTGTGATGGTTTCTGAGAAGCAAGTCAGATACAGAAACGAATACAGATCTCGAGTTGCCGGGTGGTACAACGGTCCAATCCACGTCATTATCATCTATGCAATCGGGTTAACTGCAATATGGATATACACTCAGCATCTTGAAAATGTCCAATGGTGGGAATGGGCAACAATTCCTGTTTTTCTTGTAGCGTGCAACATTTTCGAATGGTACTTGCATTTGAAAGTTATGCACCGACCGCAGAGATGGTCGGGATTCAAGGCGATCTATAAAAGACACACACTGCAGCACCACCAGTTTTTTACTGACAGCGAAATGCGCTTCAGAGATTCCAATGATTGGCGTGTTACATTCTTCCCGCCTTATACGCTAGTCATATTTATTCTGATATCGATTCCCGGGGCGTTGGTCTTCTATTACGTGCTCACACCCAATATTGCATGGTTGTACATGTGTACCACAACTGGAATCTACATCACATACGAATTCATGCATTTTTGCTGTCATATTGATGAAAACTGGTTTGTGCGTAATATGCCTTTGGTCAATACCATACGGCGTCATCACACGGCACACCACAATGCCCGTCTGATGATGGAAGTGAATATGAACCTCACTTTCCCTATTGCGGATTGGATGTTTGGTACGTCTGATCTCGATCGAGGGTTGCTCGGACATTTGTTTAACGGATACAGTGAAAAACACCTGAAAACGAATTTAAAAGGCAAACCAGTCCGTCCTGATGTCGCTGCCGCAGAACCCATAAAAGCCTGATGTTTGACAGTTATGCCTGTTCACATTAAATTGATGGTTTCCGCGCTAACCTTGGCGGCAGGCGGCGGATTCTACTACTTCGAAAAGCTCTACGGCGTATCGACTGTTGCTTTAGTTGGTGGCTGTCTGGCGATTTTCATGGTCGTTGCGATGTGGGTTTTTCCAGAAACAGGCCAAAAGCAAAATCGGCGTTAGTCCTAATCTAGCCGGGAATTTGTTGCGTGGGTACCGAGCCACAAAAACGGACTATCACTGAAATCCGGCAGTCCAAACAAACCGGCGAAAAGATGGTATACATGTCTGTGCCAGACTACACCTCGGCACAGTGGGCGGAAATGGGCGGTGTTGATGTCGCTGTCGTTGGTGACAGTCTTGCCATGATTGCACATGGTCATCCCAATACGATTCCAGCGACAATGGAAATGATGATCATGCACTCGCTTGCAGTACGTCGAGGTGCACCCAACACATTTGTGCTCGGCTGTATGCCATACCAGAGCTACCACACAGTTGATCGCGCGTTGACCAATGCCACCCGGTTCATGCAGGAAGCAGGATGCGATGCGGTAAAGCCACAAGGTGGCAAGAGCCAGTCTCATATTTTGAAAGCACTGGTGGATGCTGGTATCCCGACTGCTTCACATATTGGACTGACTCCGCATACAGTGGCAATGTTTGGCGGATTTAAAATTCAGGGAAGAACAGCCGAGTCAGCAATGAAAATTCTTGAAGACGCATTTGCGATTCAAGACGCTGGTTGTTTTATGTTGGAATTTGAAGCGGTACCGGCAAAGATAGCTGGGGTGATATCGAGGCAACTGGAGATCCCAACAATCGGAATTGGTGCCGGGGCGGGTACTGATGGTCAGATTCTGCTTTGCTACGATTTGCTTGGTGTATTTACCGATTTCAAGCCGAAGTTTACCAAGCGATTTGCAACTCTGACTGAAGTTGCAGTGAGCGGAATCAAGCAGTATGTAGAAGAAGTCAAAGGCGGAGTATTCCCTGACGATGAACACAGCTATACGACGCCGGATGAAGAATACGAAAAATTTCTGACATTGGTCGAAAAAAGAAAACAGATTTAAGGTAATCAGGACATAAGACTGAATATCTTATTTATCGCAAATTCGAATTTTCTGAGCTCCAGAAAAATACTTAAATTCGATCAATGAGTACCAGGAGGTCGACTCAGCGCGGCCGACGTTTATCTGTTCATGCTTAGCGCCTAATTGCAGTCGTAACGGCCACCAGTTCATTGAAGAATTTGCCAACGTCAAGCGTATCGCAGATGCGGTTGTACAGCGTCCCAGCGTACAACTTTTCTCCCAATCGTGGATCGCAAAACCGCAGCAAAAAAGGTTACTCAATGGCGCGACAGTCGAATAATGGCGTTTGACTACATCATCGTAGGTGCTGGTTCAGCGGGTTCGGTGCTGGCCGAACGCTTGAGTTCAAATACCAAAAATCGCGTTTTGCTGCTCGAAGCAGGACCAGACAACAATGCTCTGTCGTTGAAAATACCCGCAGCGATGCTGACTAATCTCAATAGCACAAAGCACAACTGGCGGTTTTTTGGCGAACCGGAGCCTGAGTTAAATGGTCGCCAACTACAGCATGACCGAGGCAAAACGCTGGGCGGTTCTTCATCGATCAACGGGATGGTGTTTATTCGCGGCCATGCGAAAGACTTTGACGGCTGGGAGCAGGCTGGATGTGAAGGTTGGGGTTACGCAAACGTACTGCCATACTTCAAGCGATTGGAGACTTATTCCGGCGGTGAGGATGAGTATCGAGGAGGAAGTGGACCTTTACAGGTTCATCGTCCTGTTCCGAACAATCCGCTTTTTTATGCCTTTCTGAAGTCGGGGGAGCAGGCAGGTTATCCCCTTACCGATGACATCAACGGCTACACTCAAGAGGGCTTTGGTCTACTGGACTCCTCTATCTTTCGCGGCGAACGTTGGAGTACGGCGCGTGCCTATCTCGAACGTGTCCGAACCCGGTCCAATGTAACCATACTGACTGAAGCACACGTACAAAAAATTAACTTTGAAAGTGGCCGTGCAATTGGGGTGACATATTATCAGTACGGTGAAAGTAAGGCTGTGCAGGCGCATCAGGAAGTCATACTTTCTGCGGGTGCTGTCGGGACACCGCATCTATTGATGCTTTCGGGAATTGGGCCGGCTACACATCTTCAGGAAATTGGAATTGATGTAATGCATGACCTACCTGGTGTAGGACAGAACCTGAACGACCATCCTGATTTTGTAGTGCAGTATGAGTGCCTGAAGCCTGTCTCTCTTTGGCCAAAAACCAGACTGGTTGGGCGCACATTAGCCGGTTTACGCTGGCTGTTGACGAGACGAGGTACATGCGCATCCAACCAGTTCGATGTGGTCGCTTGTATCCGCTCCGCTCCTGGGGTTGAGTATCCTGATCTTCAGCTTACGATTACCCCCATTGCCGTGGACAACCAGACTTGGAATCCGCTCCCGAGGCATGCTTTCCAGATTCACGTTGGCCTGATGCGAGCGTACAGCCGAGGCAGAATTGAACTCAGAACTTCTGACCCCTTCAGCCCTCCGCGCATTTTGGTCAATTACATGAAAGATCCACGCGACCGGAATTTGATGCGGAAAGGTATTCGCTTGGTGCGTGAACTCGTCGAACAGCCTGCATTCAGTGAATTATGCGGAAAGGAATTATTTCCAGGCGCGAATGCGCAAAGTAACGTAGATCTCGATAGCTTCATTGACTCACATTGCAACACTCAATGGCATTTGTCTTGTACCGCGAAAATGGGTACCAAAGAGGACAAAGGAGCGGTCGTCGATAGCCAGGGTAGGGTACATGGCCTACAGAGCCTACGCGTAGTGGATGCATCGATAATACCGTGCGTGACGAACGGTAACACAAATTGCCCCACCATTATGATTGCGGAAAAGATTAGTGACGTGATTTTGGGTATTGAACCACTGCCGGTTAGTAATGCTGAAGTATGGCAGAATTCGGACTATCTCACAAGTCAGCGATAGCAAACATTCATCGCATATAGTGAGAGAAAGTGATTGTTAAGTAAAGTGTACCGTAGAGTGTCTGACCTTACAGTTCACTGTGCATAATAACTTTAACTGCCACAAGGAAAGTCTTCAACTTACGGAGACTGAGAATTCAGAATAACACCCGTGTTGAGTTCTCACAAGACAATAGGTATTCGCATGAGAATCCTCCGTTCATCTGGGCGATTGCCGAGACCCACTAGGCACTCAACAGGCACCAAATTTTGAATAATCACTTGTGCTATACTCTTGCTTTCGGATTGAATTTCCTTATCAGTGTGGTTAAGGGTAATCACACATCTATTTTCCCCTTCAAATATTCATGTGAGGAATTGAAATGAAAGAAAAAATGAATCGTCGTCGATTTCTGAAAGGTTCGGCATTAGCTGCTACAGCGACAGCAGGTACACTCGCTGCTCCTGCTGTTGTGAAAGCTCAACCAACAGTGCTGAAAATGCAAGCTGCATGGGGTGGTGGTATTTTCTTGGAAAATGCCCAATCTTATGTAGATCGAGTGAATGCAATGGCTGGTGACGCACTGCAAATTGAGTTGCTGCCTGTCAATGCAGTAGTAAAAACCAGTCAAATGCAAGACGCGGTACATAGAGGTGTGCTAGATGCCGCTCATTACGTACCCGCATATTGGTATTCAAAATCTGCAGTCGCTTCACTGTTCGGAACCGGTCCTTGTTTTGGATGGTCCAGTCAGGAAGTGCTTGGTTGGGTACATTATGGTGGCGGACAGGAATTGTTCAACGAA
>CAZYSR010000043.1:0-7284 GCA_964649525.1 uncultured Gammaproteobacteria bacterium | reverse complement strand
AGTTCATCGGCAGTGACCGAACGAATGCCACCTCGCCGCGCACGAAGCGGTTCAAAGGCCAGTAGTGCAATAATTGCAAACAGTGCGAGAAACAGGTGCCAGTTGAGCTTTACAAATTCAAGGTACATCGCTGTCTATCAGGCTAGCTAGGTCGATTATCAATGCTGGAATCAGATTTGCAAACAACAAACACAAATCGGAAGACTATGAGAAAATCACCATCCCGGCTGCATACTGTGTTTGCCGTACTTTTGTTAAGCACCACCTTGTCAACCGGTTCAGCAATTGGGCAAACTGATTATAGCGGAGACATTGCTCAGGTGCGTTTGCAAATCGCGGAGATACAAACCGAATCAGGCGAATTGGCGAAAAAAATCAAGCAAGTTTCAGAAGAGCTTTCTGAGATCAATGAGCAAATAGCGGCTACCGAAGAAAAAAAACGGAATGCTCTGGACTCGCTGAAGGAGAAAGACCTGACCCAACAGGATTCACGCCGCGCAAAATTCATTCAACTGAAAGAATATGAACAGCGTACGATCGCGATTCAAGTGGCCATGCCTGTTTATATGGAGATGACGAATCACGACAATTTAAAAATCGCAATTCGAGACAATGACGTCAATCGCCTATCACGGTCGCAGGCATACCTGCGATACCTCACAAAGAGCCAATTAGGTCGAATAGAAGAGCTCTATCGATCGATGGACACTGCTGTCGGTGACAACTCCGATGCTGCAAAACTCGTTTTGCACACAACAGATCTGAAAAATCAACTAGCCAAACAAAAAACAGTCAAATCTGAGACTAAGCAGCGACTCGATGTGCTGGAGACACGACAAGTCACCCTGGCTGCGAGACTCGACCAATTACGCGAGGAGGAAGAACAGCTTACCAGCAGCCAGGTAACGATCAGTAAAAAGGCAATCGCGCAAACCGTCAGCAGCCAGGTCATCAAGCTCCAACCGCCCATTGATGCACCGATTAGGCGTAAGTTTGGAGACCCAAAACATTCTTCTGGCAGTAATTGGGACGGTCTACTCTATCAAGCCAAAGTGGGTCAAGGTGTCAAGGCACCAGCAGCAGGCGTGGTTAAGTTTGCGAAAGATCACAAGACTCTAGGCAAACTTGTCATCATTGACCATGGAAACAACCTTTACACCCAATTTGCACACAATGATCAACTCGAAGTCAAATTCGGTGAGTTAGTCGTTGCCGGACAAACCATAGCCAAAGCAGGTCAGACTGGTAATCTGAATGACCCGGCACTGTATTTTGAGTTGCGTGTAAACGGAGAACCGGTTGACCCACTGCTGTGGATCGATGGTTAGCTTTATCGAACAGTCAGACTGATTCTTCAGTCGATGCCAACCAAAGTTTCCTGCACGATAAACTTCACAACATCCAATAATGCAAGGGCCTCCGGTCGACCGGACTCCAAGGAGTCGTTGTAGACCTTTATCTGTCGGTGAGCGCTTGTACCTCGCTCGAGAATAGTGCGAATATGTTCAACTTCATCGACACAGTCCAAAGCCTTTGCATCTACCTCGGTGAGTTCAATCAACTCTTCCACCAGTTCTTTGAGACTGACGATTTCACGTCGGCCAAAGTCAATCAGCCCGGTATCTATACCATAACGTTGTGCTCGCCAGCGATTTTCCTTGATGAGAAAATCTGAATAAGCCCGCCAGCGCTGGTTCTTCATTTTCAAACGATTGAGCATGCTTAACCAGCACCGATAAACAGCTGCAACTGCGATCGTATCGTCGATGTTGGTACACATGTCACAGATTCGAAGCTCCAGTGTCGGATAACGCCAACTTGGCCTCAGATCCCACCAGATTTTTGTGGCATCCTCAATCACACCACAATGCACCAGCACATCGACATGTTTCATGTAGTCAGCATAGCTGTTGAATACTGGGGGCAGTCGAGTTCGCGGAAGTTGATCGAAAACGGATACACGGTAGGACTTAAGTCCGGTATTCTCACCTCTCCAAAATGGGGATGAAGTTGTCAGCGACAGCAAGTGAGGGATGAAATAACTCGCCTGGTTCATCAGGTCAATGCGCAACTCGTCATTCGAGATGCCTACATGGACATGCATACCACTGATGTAGAGTCGTTCCACAACATGTCGCAGTTCTTCAGCCAGATGAAGATAGCGCTCATCGTCGGTCAGTTGTGTTAAACCATAGGAAAAGGGGTGTGTCGATGCAGCCATCAAGAGACAGTCATGATTTCTGGCAATTCGCGAAACAGTGGCACGAAGCCTAGCCAGATCCTCTCGCACTTCCTGCATGTAATTACAGACCTTTGTGCCAACTTCTATCTGACATTGCAGAAACTCCTTGGCAACCTGAGAACCAAGTTCTTCGGTGCACTCCCTCATCAGGTCTGGAGGCATCTGTGCCACCAGGTTCATGGTGGCCATGTCAACAATCAGGTATTCTTCTTCAATACCAACTGTAAAAGGTTCTGAGCTGGTCATCACGTCAACCCTATCATCCTTGACTCAAATCGTATTTCGCAAAGTTTATATCAACTGTATGAATTCAAAGTTGCACTTTCGACAGTCCATATAATTTGCCGATACTCAGTAGACAGTTTGACCAAATGCAAATCGAGGTGCCTGAATGAATCTGGACTTTCGCAGTGATACCGTAACCCGACCGAGCGAAGCTATGCGTAAAGCAATGTATCGCGCCGAAGTGGGGGACGATGTTTATCGAGACGATAAAACGATCAACCGACTTCAGGATGTCATGGCCGAGCGGTTTGGTATGGAAGCAGGTCTTTTTGCAACCAGCGGTACTCAGGCGAATCTGGTTGCACTGATGGCTCATTGCCAACGCGGCGATGAATACATCGTCGGCCAGCAGGCTCACACCTATAAATACGAAGGTGGTGGGGCTGCGGTGCTTGGCAGCATTCAGCCGCAACCCATCGAATTCAGTGAAGATGGTTCAATTGATCTCGAAGCTGCCAGAGCGGCAATTAAACCGGATGATCCACACTTTGCCAACACCAAACTATTCTGCCTTGAAAATACGCATGCTGGCAAGGCACTGTCGATGGACTACCTTAAAGAGGCCGAACAGTTTGTGCAGTCAGAAAATCTTGCGTATCATCTCGACGGTGCGCGGGTATATAACGCGGCCATTTTTCATGGTGTTGATGTCGCTGAAATTACTGCTCCTTTTGACAGTTCAACCTGCTGTTTTTCAAAAGGACTCGGTGCACCGATGGGCTCGATAACTGTTGGCACGCGTGAGTTCATTCAGGAAGCGCATCGCTGGAGAAAGTTGCTCGGTGGTGGCTTGCGACAAGCCGGAGTGGTAGCGGCCGCAGCACTTTACGCTGTCGACAACAACGTCGAAAGACTTGCTGAAGACCATGAAAATGCGAAGTGGATCGCCAGTCAGCTTTCTCAAGTTGAGGAGCTTGATGTGCGATATCACAAAGTGCAGACCAATATGGTTTTTGTCTCAATGCCAGGGCACGACCCTCGCGCACTCGCGGCTTACCTACGCGAGCGGGATATCGTGATCACCCCTGGTGCTACAACGCGAATTGTCACTCACTTGGATGTTGACCGCGAGGCTGCAAAACTCCTGGTCGACGGCATCAAGGACTACTTTGTCTCAATAGGATCGGGTCTTTCGGCTTCCAACCGAATCCGCGACTACACAGAGGATCTCGAACATCATGGTGGCACCTACCAGGGCAGTGTTGCCTGATGGATCGAACGGTGGTGCAACCTCAACAACATCACCACCGACCAGGTTGAGTCCCTGTAGGGCGCGAATCATCAACTGAGCCTCAAGGCTGGTGAATCCGCCAACTTCCGGAGTACCAGTACCTGGCGCAAAAACTGGGTCTAGTCCATCCACATCGAAACTGATGTAAGTTGGACCGTCTCCCACAATTTGCCTGGCCTCCTGAATCACTTCGCTCCAGCCACGTTCATCAAGTTCTTCCATATAGACGACGCGCATCCCGGTATCGTGACTGAATTTCCAGATATCGAGATCATTCAAGCTACCGCGTATTCCGATCTGCACCGTGCGTTTCGGATCGAGCAGACCTTCTTCTACTGCTCTTCGGAACGGGGCGCCGTGATGAAATTTTGATCCAAGGTAATCATCTCCGGTGTCGCAGTGGGCATCGAAGTGAACCATTCCAACCGGCCGCTCGCTGGCAATTGCCCGAAAGATGGGCAAAGTGACGGAGTGGTCTCCGCCTGCTGACACCGGAACAATACCGCGCTCGTGAATCCGTCGGAAAAACTCCGCAATTTCATCCAGACTTTCTTCAAGATGGAATGGTTTCTGAACCCAGGCATCTCCAAGGTCAGCAATTCGACACACATCGTACGGACAGATACCTGATGACTGGTTCTTGCGACGCATCAGACTGGACTGATTACGCATCTCCCGAGGACCGTGTCTTGCACCGGTGCGATTTGTGACGCCTCCGTCGAATGGTACACCGACCAGTCCGATATCTACGTTATCCCAGGTCTCGGAGTGCGGAGCCCGCATAAAAGTTGGTATTCCCGTATATCGAGGTCGCTGTATCGGGTCTTGAAATTCTTCGTATTCATACATGATTCTGACTCTCTGTGATCTTTATCAATCCGTCTGCAGTCTGTCTGCTACCAAACCCAAAGTATTTTAATGTTGGAGTTGAATTTTGTGTTGCACCACATGCCAAAATATGCTGACGTTCATCCAGGTCCGCTACAAATCAGCAGATGGACGAATAATGCCCGCGGGACGATTGGCAACCGTTCTGACTTCTGGCTGAAGCCAAGGTTGCATCTGATCCAGCTCAGTTGTTGTCAGTCCACAAAATTTTGCGATGAGCCAAGTTAACGCAACCTCAGCAGCACGTCTTGACCCATCGTCAATTTTCAGGGCAAATCCAATTGGATTCGAACCCATGGCAAGACCGGTGTAAACACCTTCAGCACCGACTTTAACCAGCACACGGCGTTTCGTCGCCAGCGGAACCGCAGTACACAATCGACCTGTACCACCCACGATCTCAGGATACTTTGCCATTGCCTGACAGATTCGATCAGCCGCTTCGCTTCGACGCGCCAAGGAAAATCTCTGGCCACCAAGCGACGCGAACGCGCGGGCGATTCCCTTGAGCGACATTCCGACAACCGGAATGCCACACCCATCCAGCCCTGCTGGTGCAGCTGTAACTGCCTCTTCGGTGATTTTTTCCAAGACATCCAAAACGAGTTGCTGTACTGGATGCTCACGGTCTATATAGCCAGCAACTGGGTCACCACGATGACAGGCCACGGTAATGAACCCGGCATGCTTGCCAGAACAATTGTTGTGCGCTGGCGTAGCATTGATACCTTCACGCGTCAATGAAATTCGGGTGTTACGATGAGTAGGATAATGTGTACCGCATTCCAGCACTGATTCATCAAGATTCAGATGATTCAACCATTGACGCACACCCTCTGTATGAATGGCTTCTCCTGAATGAGATGCACAGGCAAGCGCAATCTCTTTTGCACCCAATCCAAAGTGTTCCAATGCACCGGATTCGACTAAAACAATCGCTTGAAGCGGTTTAATGGCAGAGCGCGGGTAGATCAGACGCTCAATATCACCAAAAGCAGCAATTTCGCGGCCCTTTGTGTCGACAACAACCGCTGCACCGCGATGAAAACTCTCCACCATATCACCGCGCGTTGCTTCTATCAGAACGGGGTTCGTTAAAGAAAAATTCAATGGAGGGAGAAGTTGGCTTTGGTTCTGCGTAGATATGTGGCTTAATTCGTATATGATAAGCGACGACTAATTTTGACCAGACAAATCAAAGCTGATGAGCGTACTGATTGTAGAGCGGCAGGATACGCTGAAGAATCTGACACTTAATCGCCCTGAACGCGGTAACGCGCTGAATGCGGAGTTAGTTGACGCGCTTTCAGAAGAAATAGAAAATTCAGGGAAAGACGGCACGTGTACACTCGTACTGCGTGGTGCTGGAAAGGTTTTTTCTACTGGCTTTGATCTGAAAGAAATTGAAAGTCTTTCTGATTCGGAAGTGGCTCACCGCGTGCTGAACATCGAACACATGCTACAGGCTGTGTTTCATGCACCGATGGTTACGGTTGCACTGGTTCGTTCGATGGCGTTTGGCGCAGGCGCGGATCTAGTCTGCTGCTGTCACCGTCGTATTGCAACCGAAGACAGTCGGTTTTGTATGCCAGGACTCAATTTTGGCATCCTGTTGGGCACTCGACGCCTTACTCAGCGTGTAGGCGTGGATAATGCTCTTGGCGTACTCACTGATACACGTGTTTTTAAGGCGCACGAAGCACTTGAGATGGGATATCTGACTGCCATATCAGATGAAGAATCTTGGCCTGACCATATCGAAGCTGCCAAACAAAGTGGTGCTGCCATTGCCAAAGAACACGTAAGCCGCATGTTTGAAGTGGTGATTCCCGATACTCGCCAAGAGGATATGGCGGACCTCCAGGCGTCGGTCAGTGAACCGGGACTGGTCGACCGAATTCTCGAATACAGAGATCGCATGCGCGCAAAATCCGGTAAGAAATCGAGTTAATCACAATGAATGCTATTTTGAGATTTTGGAAGTATGTTGGGCCGCTCCGCGGCATGCTCTATCTTTTGATTCTGATTCTTAGTATTACTGCGATCTTTTCAATGGGCGGCACCCAGAAATCCGGATTCATGATGTATCCGACCCTGATTGCACCCGCAACCGTACCGATGATATTCTTTGTGCTTCCGCTCGATATGACCATGTGCGCAATCATGATGTCTGGCCGAGATGCGCCGGTGCGCAAACGCTACCAGCACATGATTCTGCTGGATGCACTCGCTTTTCTGATATTGCTTGGCGCCTGGTTTCCGTTCTATTACCGATTAATTACTGGCTGAGGTTCATCAGTTCGCAAGCGAACTGATCGGATTGGCGAGCCCCTCAACGATTTCAGAATTGGGAATGGATTCGAATAGTTTCGGTGTGGTAATAACCTTCCATGACCGACTGCCGCCACCCAGAATAATCTGCTGACGCGCCATGACTGCGCTGTCCACCCAAAGTGGTAGCGTGTCAGGAAGTCCGACCGGCGTAACACCGCCGACCGTCATACCAGTTAGCTCCATCGTTTCCTCAGCACCTGCAAAAGAGACTCTTCGAGCACCCAGTTTTTTGCGAATTGTGCGATTCACATCCAACCGGCAGGTTGCAAGCACAACACAAGCGGCAAATTTTGCTTCACCAGTC
>CAZYSR010000042.1:0-2611 GCA_964649525.1 uncultured Gammaproteobacteria bacterium | reverse complement strand
TCGACGCACTGACGAACAATTCGATTCGACTGTCGCATCTCTTCAATCCGGCACAGATATCGGTCGTAGCAATCTCCATTTGTACCAACTGGAATATCAAAATCTAATCTGTCATAGACTTCGTAAGGTTGTTTCTTGCGTAAATCCCACTCAATCCCAGAACCCCGAAGCATTGCCCCTGTGAAGCCTCGTGCGAGCGCTTTTTCAGGTGGTACGATGCCAATATCGACAGTCCGCTGTTTCCAGATTCGGTTTTCAGTCAATAGCGTTTCGTAATCATCTACACACCCTGGGAACCTTTCTGTGAAAGCCCAGATGAAATCCAACAGTGAACCTTGGCGAGTCGCATTGAGATCTGCCAGCTTACCCCTGCTTCGAAATTTCGATGGTTCATATTGCGGCATCGTGTCGGGCAGGTCTCGATAAACACCGCCGGGTCTGTAATAGGTTGCGTGCATACGTGCGCCTGATGCGGCCTCGTAGCAGTCCATCAAGTCTTCACGCTCTCGAAAACAGTAAAGAAAAACCGTCATTGCGCCGATATCAAGACCATGCGCACCAAGCCATAGTAAGTGATTGAGGATGCGTGTAATCTCGTCGAACATCACCCGAATGTACTGCGCTCGAATGGGTGGGTTTACACCGAGCAGTTTTTCGATTGCCAACACATAAGCGTGTTCATTGCACATCATAGACACGTAATCCAAACGGTCCATATAGCCGATGCTCTGGTTGTACGGCTTGGATTCGGCAAGTTTTTCGGTTGCCCGGTGGAGCAAACCAATGTGCGGGTCGATGCGTTCAATCACCTCTCCATCCAATTCCATGACAAGACGCAGCACGCCGTGGGCAGCAGGGTGCTGCGGCCCAAAATTCATGGTGTAGTTACGAATCTCGGTGACCAAAACTATCTTCTCGAATGACACGCGGAACGAGTGTCCGCGGTTCAATTGATACCGGCTCGTAAACAACACGTCCCTTCTCGACGTCATAACGCATTTCAACATAGCCGGACAAAGGAAAATCTTTTCTGAACGGGTGTCCGATAAAGCCGTAGTCAGTTAGCAGTCTTCGAAGGTCTGGATGACCTTCAAACACAATCCCAAAAAGATCAAATGCTTCACGCTCAAACCAGTCGGCACAGGGCCAAACATCATTCACCGAAGTGACTATTGGCATATCATCATTGAGAAAGGCTTTCACACGAAGGCGATGATTGTGCTGAACCGATAACAGGTGATACACAACAGCGTAGCGAGCGCCCTGCCAGGCTCTCGGCGGGTCTTCCTCTCCATAAGTTGAATAATCAACACCACAAAGATCAATGAGCTGCTCGAAGCGAGTGTTGGTGTTATCGCGAAGTGCGGTGCACACATCAACGATCAAACCAGCATCCACGACAATGGTCAGTTCGCCCCTGGATTGAACAGAGTCCAAAACCGTGTCACCCAGCAGGCTTTTTACAGCGCGGGAGAGTTCAGTCAGGGACGCCATTGGTGCCAGTTATTTGGCTATAGTATTTGTGCGTTGAATTTTTCGCTGTAGCTGAAGAATGCCATAAACCAGCGCTTCGGCAGTTGGTGGACAGCCTGGAACATAGACATCGACAGGAACGATTCGATCGCAGCCTCGAACAACCGAGTAGGAATAATGGTAGTAGCCGCCACCATTCGCGCACGACCCCATTGAAATCACCCAGCGAGGTTCTGGCATCTGATCATAAACTTTACGTAACGCGGGCGCCATTTTGTTGACCAGAGTACCTGCGACAATCATCACATCTGACTGCCGGGGACTGGGGCGAAAGATAATCCCAAACCTGTCAAGGTCGTATCGCGCTGCTCCGGCATGCATCATTTCAACGGCACAGCAAGCGAGACCGAAAGTCATCGGCCACATTGCTCCCGTACGCGCCCAGTTCACTAATTTGTCCATCGATGTTGTAACAACACCTTGTGACATAATGCCTTCAATCGACATGGTTTACTCCCACTCTAGTGCGCCTTTCATCCATTCATAAATGAATCCGACCACTAACACAGCCAGGAAAATCATCATTGCAACGAAACCGAACATGCCAATCTCGTCGAGTGCAACCGCCCAGGGAAACAGGAATGCAATTTCCAGGTCGAAAATAATGAACAGAATAGCAACAAGGTAATAACGAACATCAAACTTCATGCGGCTGTCTTCAAATGCTTCAAAGCCGCACTCATATGGAGAAAGTTTTTCCTTGTCGGGTCGGTTTGGTCCCAGAAGTCTGCCAGCAGACAACATGGCGAGCCCCATTACGATTGCCACCACCAGAAAAATCAGGACAGGAATGTAGTTACTCAGCATCGTTTCGATTGAACTGATTAAAGTCCAGATAATCTGTGAATATAGGTCTGGTGCCGAAGGCCGGACTTGAACCGGCACGGCTTGCGCCACCGCCCCCTCAAGACGGCGTGTCTACCAAATTCCACCACTTCGGCTAACATAAACAACTGACTTTACTCAGGAGCCTTTGGCACCTCATCCTGTATGGTCTCCCCGGGTACCTGGGGCGTCTCCGAATCTGCAACCGATTCGATTACAGATTCAGTTACACTTTGCGGTGTACCAACACCGG
>CAZYSR010000041.1:0-2176 GCA_964649525.1 uncultured Gammaproteobacteria bacterium | reverse complement strand
TTCGTGATCGTATTCGGCGTGATGTTCTATTCGCTCTACGCGCACCGCAAAAGTCGCGGACACGAAGCACATCAATTCTCTCATAACTCAAAACTCGAAGTCGTCTGGACTATCATTCCCTTTCTGATTCTGGTTGGTCTCGCCATACCATCGACTGCGACTCTGCTGTACATGGAAGACACAACGGACTCGGACCTGACCGTCAAAATCACTGGCTATCAGTGGAAATGGCAATACGAGTACCTTGATCACGATATCAGCTTCTTCAGCAATCTATCGACCCCGCGTGCTCAAATCGAAAACCGTGAACCCAAAGGTGAACACTATCTTCTGGAAGTTGACAAGCCAATGGTCATCCCATCCAATCGAAAAGTTCGATATCTGATTACTTCAAATGATGTCATCCATGCCTGGTGGATTCCAAAATTCGGCGTGAAAAAGGACGCAATTCCCGGCTACATCAATGAATTCTGGGCCAATGTCGATTCTCCAGGAACCTATCGCGGTCAGTGTGCGGAACTTTGCGGGAAAGACCACGGATTCATGCCCATAGTTGCTGAAGTGCTGTCACCTGAAGACTTTGACGCATGGGTTGAAGAAAATAAACCCAAGCAGGTCGCTTCTGCTGCTGATATGACCGCGGCAGGAGCAGAGCCTGCAGCTGGTCCAGCCACATCAGCTGAGGATGTTAATCGTGAATGGACTATGGATGAGTTAATGGAACATGGCAAAACGGTCTATTTTCAGTGCATTGCCTGCCATGGACCAGACGGGAAGGGGATTCCGCCACATTTCCCACCGCTCACAGGAAGCGAAATTACAATCGGACCACTTGATGCTCACATCGACATTGTGATGAACGGTAAAGCGAATACAACAATGCAGGCTTTCAAACAACAGTTGAGCGATGTAGACATAGCCTCCGTCATCACCTATGAGCGAAATGCGCTTGGCAACAGCGTCGGAGATCTGGTTCAGCCATCAGAGATTGCAGCCAGACGCTAACCGAACATGAACGAAACCAAATACTGAACAGAACAAAACATACTGATACTAGGTAATTAAATTATGTCCGCTGCGCACACCGAAGCACACGACCACCACGACCATCGTCCAAGTGGCATCATGCGTTGGTTGACAACGACCAACCATAAGGACATTGGAACGATGTACCTGATCTTTTCGCTGACCATGTTCTTTGTCGGTGGAATCATGGCGCTTGCAATTCGAGCCGAACTGTTTCAGCCCGGTTTGCAGGTCGTGAATCCAGAACTTTTCAATTCACTGACGACCCTGCACGCGCTGATTATGATTTTTGGCGCCATCATGCCAGGATTTGTGGGATTTGCGAACTGGCTGATTCCCATGATGATTGGTGCGCCTGACATGGCTCTGCCCAGGATGAACAACTGGAGCTTCTGGATTCTCCCTTTCGCTTTCGCCTTGCTACTCGGCAGTCTGTTCACCGTTGGTGGCGGACCAGCTTCGGGTTGGACTCTATATGCACCGTTGTCGGTTCAGGGCGGCGCTGGCGTTGACATGACAATTCTTTCGATTCATATGATGGGAATTTCGTCAGTGCTTGGCGCCATCAATATCATCGTAACCATTATGAATATGCGAGCACCCGGCATAAATTTGATGAACATGCCACTGTTCGTCTGGACCTGGCTGATCACCGCATTCCTGCTGATTGCAGCGATGCCAGTCCTTGCCGGGGCAGTAACGATGCTACTAACCGACCGACACTTCGGCACCGCATTCTTTGATCCGGCAGGTGGCGGTGACCCGGTTCTGTTCCAGCATATATTCTGGTTCTTTGGGCATCCAGAGGTGTACATCCTGATTTTGCCGGCATTCGGAATTATTTCACAGATTGTTCCAACCTTTTCGCGCAAGCCGCTTTTCGGCTATGACAGCATGGTGTTCGCAACAGCCGGAATCGCATTCCTTTCGTTCATCGTGTGGGCACATCATATGTTTACTGTTGGCATGCCTCTGGCAGGTGAACTGTTCTTTATGTACGCAACGATGCTGATCGCAGTGCCGACTGGAGTCAAGGTGTTCAACTGGGTTGCCACGATGTGGCGCGGATCAATCACCCTGGAAACGCCGATGCTGTTTGCGCTGGCCGTCGTGTTTCTGTTTACCATCGGTGGTCTTTCAGGATTAATGC
>CAZYSR010000040.1:0-1877 GCA_964649525.1 uncultured Gammaproteobacteria bacterium | reverse complement strand
CTTGTATTCCCTGCCACTCAGCAGGAAATGGCCGATGATGATGTTCCAGTTACTTGGAAATTTTGGCCAGTCGACGAAAACAATCGAGATTGGATTACCAACGATCAGGGCATGGTTGCGGTACGAATTTACAAGACTATTCCAGCTCGGTTACTGTGGGATGCAATCATGGAGTCGACCTATGACTTCGCTGAACCAGGATTCATTCTGATTGATCGCGTAAATGAGATGAATAACAACTGGTTTTGTGAAAATATTCGAGCGACCAATCCGTGCGGTGAGCAGCCCCTACCGCCTTATGGAAGCTGTCTTTTGGGTTCAGTTAACCTGACCAATTTTGTTGTCAATCCATTTTCAGAAAAAGTCCGCTTCGACTGGAAACGCTACCGGGAGGTGGTGGCAATATTTACTAGAATGCTGGACAATGTTGTCGAAATTCACGGATTGCCACTCAATGAGCAGGAAAACGAGATCTTGCGAAAACGCCGACACGGAATGGGGTTTCTGGGTTTGGGTTCGACATTGGCCATGATGAAAATCCGCTACGGGTCCAAAAAGTCTATTGAGTTCACGGAAAAAGTAGCAGCTGAAATGGCAGTTACAGGTTGGCAGGTAGCGATTGAGTTGGCCGAGGAGAAAGGTCCAGCTCCGATATTCGAAGAGACATTTGAAATCACTCCAGCGATGTTATACAAACGACCCGAAATGGCGCTGGATGGCATCCAGGTTGGTGATCACGTGAAGGGTAAAGTCTTGCTCTCCCAGTACAGTCGCTATATGCAGCAACTACCTGATGACATTACCAAACGAATTGCAGAAATCGGTGCGCGCTTTACACACCACAGTTCAATCGCTCCGACCGGAACGATTAGCCTGTCGCTAGGAAACAATGTAAGCAATGGCATCGAACCGTCGTTTTCTCACGAGTATTTCCGGAACGTCATTCGCGAAGGGAAAAAATCAAAAGAGCGGATGCCCGTTTACTCTTACGAGTTGCTTCTGTACCGAGAGTTGGTGGATGAAACTGCTTCGATGGATGACCTAGAGTCATTACCTGACTATTTCATCACTTCAAATGACATTACACCCAGCGAACACGTTGCGATTCAAGCGGCAGCACAAAAGTGGGTGGATTCTTCAATATCGAAAACCGCAAATGTGCCAACCGATTATCCATTTGAAAAGTTCAAGGATATATACCTGGCGGCTTACGATAGCGGACTAAAAGGATGTACAACGTTTCGATATAACCCGGAAAACTTCCAAGGTGTTCTGGTTCGGAAGAAAGACAGCGAAGACACGGTCTATTCGTTTACTCTGGAAGACGGTAGCGTTGTCACCGTCAGGGGTAATGAAGAAATTGAATATGACGGGGAAATCCACAGTGCTGCGAATTTGTATGATGCCCTTAAGGAAGGGTACTACGGAAAATTCTAGCGTCGCTTGTCAAAGAAAGTCTCAGCACCTTATGAAATACCAATTGTTTCTGCGACCACAACACGATATCCACTACTCTCAGTATGACTATTAGAATCAGCAAGAAAATTGTCGATTACAGAGTGGTTCCCACAGCCGCGGTAGAACCTGTTTTGTCAACTCCTGACCTGCCAGTTTCGCCGCCCTTAGGTTCCAACGGAGCCACTGATCCAATGATAAATGGCGTACAGCCAGTTGGTATGCTGGAGCAACTAACGCGTCCTGCAACTCTGCCTGGTGCGACTTACAAAATCAAAAACCATCTGTCGGAACATGCCCTGTATGTCACAATTACCGATATCGCTATCAATCCAGACACACCGTACGCAAGATCGCGTCCATATGAAATTTTCATCAATTCCAAAAACATGGATCACTTTCAGTGGATTGTTGCGCTGACC
>CAZYSR010000039.1:0-3323 GCA_964649525.1 uncultured Gammaproteobacteria bacterium | reverse complement strand
TACAATTAATTTGCAAATTTTATTCTGTTTTGTAAAATACAGTGACTCAAACTCAAACTTTGACGCATTAACCACAAGAATTAGGGTAAGTTTACCAGAAAAATTATTTACCAAATTGGCTGCATTCGGCCACCCCATTTTAATATTCTGCCGCTCCTCGTCAAGCGTATCAACATTGAATGAGTTTGATTCGATTAGCGGCGAACATATTTTGAACAATTCGGTCAAATTATTACAGAACATGGTGGGGTGATTCGCTTCCTCCAAATTTGTCAGGAACTGTCAGTTGCAATACTGTATGAGTACCAGGCAGGTTATGAGAAAACCGTTTCAATTTGTTGGTGTGGCATTCAAAGTTTGAAAAACAATCCCTGAATGATCGCAAGTTTTGGTTTTAACTCAACCATTGTATTCATTGTCTAAGTTCAGGTTTTTGATCTCAAAATTCTGGGTCATTTGATAGTCAACTTTAATTTGTCAGAGGAGTGATAGAAATACGATGATGAAAACAGCACTAGGAATTATTTCGTTCATTGCAGTGATTTCTATATCGGCTGTAACCACAGAAGTGAGTTTTGCTGATGAGGAAATAATTGCAGAAGGAAAGAAACTCGCTGTCGACCGACGAAAGGGGAATTGCCTCTCCTGCCACATTATGGGAGATGGTGAAATGCCAGGTACGCACGGTCCGCCACTCATCTTTATGAAGCAGCGATTTCCCGACAAGGCAAAACTATATGCCCGAATTTGGGACGCAACGGCATCGAATCCCAACACAATGATGCCACCCTTCGGTCGCCATGGTATCCTCACCGACGACGAAATCGATAAAATAACTGAATATGTCCATACACTGTGAGAGGTGATGTATATGAAAACTAAAGAGCTACAACGGCGTGCAGTTCTCAAAGGTGCAGCAGCGACAGGCTTGGTTGCACTGGCCGCATCTTGGGGACTAGTCGGCAACTTAGCCCACGCAGCCAATCGACCACAGATGGCATTTGATGCTGATGATCTCGATGGTACGCTTAAAGCCTTGTTTGGCGATAACGGCATTCAAGACAGCGATGCAATCGTTGTGAAAGGTCCGGAAATTGCCGAAAATGGCGCTGTCGTACCAATCAAGGTTACAGCCAATATGGACAATGTCGAGTCCATTGCTATTCTTGTTCCCAAGAATCCTGCACCTATGGTTGCTGCATTTGATTTGCAGCCTGGAGTGGTGCCAGAAGTTTCCGTTCGAATCAAAATGGGAAAAACCTCTGATGTGGTTGCCTTGGTGAAGTCCAATGGCCAGATTTTCAGAGGCGCTAGTGAAGTTAAAGTGACCATCGGCGGTTGCGGTGGTTAATGCGTATTTGATGAGGTAAATATTATGTCTATTAAAGCAAAAGCCAAAATGACCAGTGACAACAACGTTCAGGTCAAGATGCTCATCAAACATCCGATGGAAACCGGTCAGCGTAAAGATTCCAAGACTGGTGAGTTGATTCCAGCGCACTTCGTCGATGTTGTAACTTGCCAATGGCAGGGAAAGGAAATGCTACGGGCACATTGGGGTCCTGCAATTTCAAAAAATCCGTATCTTTCATTTTCGATTAGCGGTCCAAAGGCTGGTGATACACTGCTGCTGACCTGGCATGACAATACAGGAAAATCGGGTGAAAGAGAATACACAATCGGATAGGTACTCAAGAGTACGTATCCAGAAATACAGAGACTAATATCTATGAAAAAACTGATTGCATGCTTTGCGCTTGGCTGCTTCTTTACCGGCGTATCGACAGTTGCATTATCGACACCTGAAGAGGATCGAGTTGCATTTCAGAATTACTACCAGACTAAGTTCTCGGATGTTCCATATGATGATTTCGTCAATGGCGTTTATTCCATTGATATGCCTTCCCGTGAACAGTGGCAAACGCTTGAAGAGTTTCCACCGTATGAGTTGGCGTTAGAACAGGGAGAGATTCTTTTTAATACCCCGTTTGCCAATGGGAAGACTTACGCTGACTGTTTTGAAAATGGTGGGATTGGAATTCGGCAGAACTATCCCTATTTCGATTTGGAACAGGGACAGGTTATCACACTGGAATTGGCGATAAACCAATGCCGGGAAGCGAATGGAGAAAAGCCATTCAAGTACAAGAGAGGCAAAATTGCTGAGTTGGCAGCGTATATGGCGTTCACTTCGCGCGGCGAGACAATCAATGTGGTGATTCCTGATGATCCGCGTGCATTGGCAGCCTATGAAATGGGCAAAAAATTCTACTACACCAAGCGTGGTCAGTTGAATTTTGCCTGTGCTGATTGCCATGTCGGGGGTTCTGGCGGCTATATTCGAACAGAACTTCTGAGTCCGGCTTTAGGGCATACAAGTCATTTTCCGGTTTATCGGTTGAAGTGGGGTGCGATCGGCACATTGCACCGTCGATTCAGCGGCTGTAACCAGCAGGTTCGAGCCAAAGCATTCAAGGCGCAGGGTGAAGAATACCGCAATCTTGAATATTTTCTTACCTACATGAGCAATGGGCTGACATACAACGGCCCCGGCGTTCGTAAGTAATTGAACTGGGAGAATAACATGAATTCAATTTTGCGTACTATAGTTGCCTGTTCATTATTTTTCACTGTAGGTGTCGTTGGAGCTTCAGAGCCAACCGCTGAAGATTTCAATAAAGCATTTGCTGAAGCGAATGACGCTCGGAAAATGGCCGGTGAATTAGGACATGAGTGGCGCGACACTGCCAAGATTCTGAAACAGGCGCAGGAAACAGCTGCTGCCGGAGATCTGAAAAAAGCAATGGAACTGGTAGCGGTGGCCAAGCTTCAGGGTGAGGCTGGAATTGTACAGGCCAATCGTGAAGGCGCTCTGTGGGAGGGTCGAGTAATACGGTAGTCCTACCGAGTGAAAATTAATCGAAACTCTCAAAAGAATCGGCAACCTGGAATCTTGAGACTGTATGCAGCAGTATGACCAACTTGTGGTGAACAGTCCTTTCATTCATTCAGTTTTCAGTTAAGGTCCTGTGCACCTTAGTCGCCGAGAATTTATGCAGGCAGTTGCAGCCGCATCTGCCTCAGGAATGTTGCCGGCGGGTCTGTCCGCCGGCACTAACTTATATGATGTCCCGTCATTCGGCCAGGTTCGGTTACTTCACATTACCGACACCCACGCCCAGCTAAATCCGGTTTACTTTCGGGAACCCCATATCAATATTGGAATTGGCGATAGCTGGGGTCGCCCACCCCACATTGTCGGCTCTCAGTTTCTAAAGACCTTTGGTATCGAGCCAGATTCTGCAGAAGCCTACGCTTTCACC
>CAZYSR010000038.1:0-2551 GCA_964649525.1 uncultured Gammaproteobacteria bacterium | reverse complement strand
AAATGAAATAAGTTTAGATCTGATGGTGATTTGTGCCCCGTGTCAACCGTTCAGTAGTCAGAATCGTAAGAAGGGCAGTGATGTCCGTTCACGGCTGTTGATATCGGCTGCTAGCTTCGTTGCTGCCTTGAAGCCCTATTTGCTGTTTGTTGAAAACACGCCTGGTCTAGCCTCCGGTTCAAATGCAGAACTTTTGAGCGAATTCCGCAAGATCTGTGGTCCAGATTACATCTTCGGCAATCCGATATGTGTAGATGCTGCAGACTACAGAGTGCCTCAACGTCGCAAACGATGTTTAATTATGGCTAGCCGAGGTAAAAAAGTACCGTTGATTCCTCCGCCAATAACTCCTAAGAATTCTAGACGCACTGTCCGCGACGCAATCTTCGGACTACCTCCATTGTCTTCTGGTAAGGGCGATCCTAATGATACTCTCCATGCCGCACGATCTCACCGAACAATTGCAATCAGGCGTCTTCAAGCGATTTCGAAAGATGGAGGGAGCCGTTCCGAACTGCCGGATGAACTGGTTCTGACCTGTCACAAGAACCACAATGGCCACCCTGATGTCTATGGCCGAATGAAATGGGACGATATAGCGCCGACACTAACAACTGGTTGCACTGACTTGACACGAGGCCGATTTGCACACCCTGAAGACGATCGTGCGATTACTCCCCGAGAGGCTGCCCTGCTACAATCATTTCCCCCCAACTATAAGTTCGAAGGAAAACACAAGGTTATCGCCGAACAGATCGGTAACGCTCTTCCTTTCGCGTTGTTGCATGCTCTCACGCCAACCTTTCGCTCCGCACTTAAATCATAAAATTTATGCAGTCACCAACTAGCTCGCAACGGGAGGCTATTGAGCATGAGGGCGGCAATCTCCTCATTCTGGCATGTGCGGGTAGTGGAAAGACATACACTCTGGCAAGCCGAGTTGCGCGTATGATCAAGAACGGTGCTAACCGCGCCTCAATTGTTGCATTTACATTTACAGAGCATGCGGCAGAAGGATTGAAACACCGAATTCGCGCTAGTCTCGAGGATGCCTTACCCGAAGAGCCATCACTTGGAGATATGTATGTCGGCACCATAC
The DNA here is from genome assembly GCA_964649525.1 of uncultured Gammaproteobacteria bacterium. Classification (GTDB taxonomy): domain Bacteria; phylum Pseudomonadota; class Gammaproteobacteria; order Arenicellales; family JAJDZL01; genus JAJDZL01. The sequence continues at coordinate 1,452 of CAZYSR010000038.1, read as the reverse complement.
ATTCTTTCTGTCTAAGAGTGTTAAGGGAACGCGATCCTAAATACCGATTGTTTGAGGTAATGAACGAAACTCGACAAGCTGCTCTGATTGCGGCGAATTTTGTTGGATTTGAAAATTCGGGAATAGGCCTTGATCGCCTACGGGTACGAACACGCTCCAAGACTTACGGAGAAACACTGAGGACTTTTATCAATACACTCAATATTATTCATCAGCAAAAAATTCCCATCGATAAAATTAACGATACTGATCTCGTAAATGCTATTCGAAACTACAGGAAAATTGCATACGGAAACCCAAATTATTTTTTCGATTTCAATAAGATTGTCGATGAACTAATCGAGTTTCTCGAAAATAATCCATCTACGTTAGATGAAATTAGGCAGGATATCACTCACGTATTTGTGGACGAGTACCAAGATGTAGATGATCGCCAAGAGGAGTTAATACGTTTACTAACAAATAATGGCCGTAAACCTCGTTTAACTGTAGTTGGTGATGATGATCAAGCCCTATACGGCTTCCGCGGTGCAAGTGTACAAAATTTTCTTACTTTTAAGGCGCGATATCCGGACGTTACTCGGGTGACACTTGACGAAAACTTCCGATCGACGCATGCCATTGTATCGGTGTCGGATGAAGCTGTCCGTGTTATCACGGAACGTATAGAAAAGGAACCCGTAGCTAGAGAGGTGATAAATGCTGGCACTGTAATAGAATGCATGGCTGACCCCGGAGATATCCAACTTCGAAAATTTAATTCTGAAGAAGAAGAAGCGAACTGGACGGCAGATAGAATTCAAGAACTGAGAGGTGTGGCATTTAAAGATAACAACGGCTCTACTCGTGGTCTTGACTATGGGGATATGGCAATCCTGTTGCGTAGTGTTAGAAATTCAGGTGCCATATTTGCACACGCTTTGCGTGAGCGTGATATTCCCGTAGTTATTAGTGGAACTCGTGGATTGTTCAGCAATGACGAAGTTCGCCTTATTCAAGCAAGTTTTTGTATCTTAGCTCGATCAGAATTTGGGTTGCGTGACGATTCGGGCAATTTTCAACTACTTACTACAGTCGATACACGTCAGTTCATCCGAGAAAGAATTGAAATTTTGCGGAATACAAACCGATTAGGACATAACGCGAACTCCACTCATTATCTCTCAAGGCTCGATCAAATTCGTGCGGATCTTGACAAACGCTCATTACCACAAGAAAAACGTCCAGGCAGAATGTCTGCCAGAATCTATCCTCAGTCAATTTACCATGAATTGTTGCGTACCTTAGGATCTCAGAAAGATAGTTGGCCAACAGATGTTATGTTCAATTTGGGTGCATTCAGTCGCTTAATTACGGAGTTCGAATCAGTCCATCAATGGATCACCCCTCCTCGCCTCAAGAGTCTCTCCCTTTTTATGTCTAATTGGGCTGCAGATAATGTTGATGATGGGG
>CAZYSR010000037.1:0-4022 GCA_964649525.1 uncultured Gammaproteobacteria bacterium | reverse complement strand
TTCAGCAAACCCTTGACCCGTTCTTCAAATTCACCTCGGAATTTTGTTCCTGCAATCAGCAAACCCAAGTCAAGCGCCAGTAATCGTTTGCCTTTCAGTCCTTGTGGAACCTCGCCATTCACAATACGCTGTGCCAAGCCCTCAACAATTGCCGTTTTACCGACCCCAGGCTCACCGATCAGTACCGGGTTGTTTTTCGTGCGCCGCTGCAAAACCTGAATGGTTCTGCGTATCTCATCGTCTCGCCCGATAACAGGATCGAGCTTACCTTCCTCAGCTCGTTTGGTCAGATCAATCGTATACTTTTCGAGCGCTTGACGCTGATCCTCGTCAGAGGCATCTTTAACCTGCTCCCCTCCACGCATCTGATCAATCTTTTGAGACAGAATGCTGGAGGTTGTACCGGAACTTCGAAGAATGGCGCCGCAGCGTTTTTTGTCATCAAACGCAGCGAGAATTACCAGCTCACTGGAAATAAATCGATCTCCGCGATCCTGAGCCAAACGATCAGCTCGATTTAACAACTTTGCCAAATCGTTGGAGATATGCATCGCTCCATCCGAGCCCTCCACCTGAGGAAGACTATCAAGATACTGGCTCATCTCAGACTGAAGTTTCAGCAGGTTAACTCCTGACTGTGTCAACAGATGTGAGACGGTGCCGCCCTTTTGATTGACGAGTGCAACAACAAGGTGAGCCGGTTCAATGAACTGATGGCCTCGACCGACTGCAATGCTCTGTGCTTCAGCTAGCGCGTTTTTTAGATGTTCTGTAAATTTGTCTGGATTCATCAATACCCTTACTGAATTTCATGGTAATCTTGCTAAATTCAGATATGGGGTGGATTAGAAAAAATTCAATGAATCCCTAGTTTGAAGGGATTTCTGCAAGGTACTGATTGCAAGGCTATATCGCGCTGCGCTCAAACAGAAAACTATGCTATTTCATGCGCATCAAATTCATCGCGAAGCTTGGTCAACGCGGTTTTCCCAAGTGCTGTTCTCGGTAAATCCTCGATCACTGCACAACGTACTACTTGATTGTGTGATGATGTATGGGTGTTGAAATCTTTCAGGATCTCTTTAGCCCGCGGCCCGCACTGTTCGGGATTGTCCATCGCAAAAACAACCGCTGGTCGCTGATTGACTTCGATGATACCGGCCTCTTTGACTCCGTCATATCGCTCAAGCAGTGTTTCGAGTTCTTCCGGATACACGTTTTTTCCAGCCTCGGTCACGATGATGCGTTTCAGCCTACCGGTCAGGCACAGATTACCGGATGCATCAATACGACCAATGTCACCCGTGCGAAACCATTCACCTTTCATCACTTCATTTGTAAGCGCTTCATCCGAGTATCCCAGCATTACATTGTGGCCTCGAACCAGAACCTCTCCACTGCCCAAATCGTCAGGCTCATCAATAGAAACTTCAACGCCATCAAGTGCATAACCGACACTGTCAAAATTCGCAGGAAACGCTTCCTGTACACAAGTCACCGGCGAAGTTTCGGTAAGCCCGTATCCCTGCCGCAGGCTGATTCCCAGCTTGCGGAAAAACCTGGCAATGCTAGGGTCGAGGCGGCTCCCGCCGCTCACCCAATACCTTAAATTCGGACTCAACTGCTTGCGCAGTGGTGCATTCAGTACGCGCCTGAGACCTAGCGGTAGCGCTCCGAGCAACGAAATGTACCCACGTAGCAGAAAACTGCCCTCGCGGAACTTTTTCTCCATGCCATTTTTGATGTTTCGATAGAGCCTCGGTACCGCCAGTACAACTGACACCTGTTCTTCTTTCATCGCATCAAAAACCTCCTGAGCTGTCAGCACCTTGGGTAGAACAATTGAGGCACCGCAATACAGGGGCAAAAGCATGCCACCCACCAGTTCAAAAGTATGCGAGAGCGGCAGCAAGCTTAAGAACTTATCTTTTTCATTAATGGTGACAATTTTGCTGCAGGCTACAAAGTTTGAAGAAATGTTCGAGTGAGAGAGCCGTACAATCTTTGGTGTACCCGTGGAACCAGACGTATATATCCTCAAGGATTCTTCTGAACTTAAATCGTTCAAAGGTTCGCTTAATTCCTGCCCGGCAAGTTCCGAGCCGATTTCAATGTCTACAATCTGAAAATCGACTCCTTCCAATTTTGATCCGGGTTGATGTGCGAGAATCAACTTTGGCTGCACTACCTCCAACTGGGTACGAATGTCGGCTTCGCTGTTGCCAATATGAATAGGGGACAAAACGGCACCGATTTTCCACACCGCGAACGAAGCGACACCCCACTCGGGGCCGTTTGGGCCAATCAAGGCAACTGTATCTCCCTTGGATACACCGAGTTGACGAAGCCTGGCAGCCAAATTTAATGCACCATCATGAATTTGACCGTAGCTGTAATTGATTGTGGGACCATTTTTCACTCGTCGCGTCCAAGCGACATTTGACTTATTCGACTCAAGTCGAGGAGCCATCACTTTCCATAAATCTTGCGACATCTCTAATCTCCTCCAGATTATCGCTGGCTAGAGGCGATAATCGTGGTCAACACCTTGTGTATTTTTTTGGGTACTTCTCAAATTCTACACGAATAGAATAAGATTTGAACATGTTCGTCAAATTCGATTAATGTACCAATTGGAATCGAATGCATTCCAGAATTGAAACGATAATCTATACCGATTGATATATGCAGAATTTAAGACTGCCAGACGATCTTTCCAAAGTAGTTAAGGTTGCACTTCGAGAAGATATTGGGCAGGGTGACATAACCGCTTCACTGATTGAGCCAGGTCTTCAGGCGTCTGCTAGTGTTCTGGTTCGGGAATCAGCGATTCTGTGCGGTGCGCCTTGGTTTAACGAGGTGTTCAATCAACTCGACGACTCGCTCAAGCTGGAGTGGTTCGCTGAAGACGGCGACAAAATTACACCTGGTCAAACAGTCTGCAAACTAAGCGGAGCTGCATCTTCGCTGCTGAGCGGTGAACGCACAGCATTGAATTTTCTTCAAACCTTATCCGGCACCGCAACTGTAACCCGAAAATTTGCGGATGCGGTTGCGGAATTTGGGGTTTGTATCCTAGATACCAGAAAAACGATCCCAGGACTAAGAACTGCCCAAAAATATGCGGTCCGCATAGGTGGTGGTACCAACCACCGGATGGGACTTTATGACGGTGTACTAGTAAAGGAGAATCATCAATACATTTCGCAATCAACAAAATCAATCGTTGACCAGATGGGTCGACGTCACATCAAGGTGAATTTGGTTGAAGTAGAAATTGAAAAGCTTGATGAACTTGAAGGTGCAATCACAAGTGGTGCCAACCGAGTGATGCTGGACAACTTCAGTGTTTCTGACATTGAAGCGGCTGTGCGTCAAAACAATCGCAGAGTTGAGCTTGAAGTATCTGGAAACGTTAATCTGGATTCCATCCGGGCAATTGCTGCGACCGGTGTTGATTTCATTTCAACAGGTGCGATCACCAAACATCTACAGGCCATCGATTACTCGATGTTGTTTGATTCGGAAGACTAGTTTCTGCTGCTCAACTACGAGCGATTGGAGTACACTTCAAACTGATTCTTCAGTTCCGAGATCAACAAATCTTTGGTTGTAGCGCCAACCTTTGTGTAGACGATCTCACCGTCAGGCGAAACAATGAATGTGGTTGGCAAACCTTTAAGTGGTTCAAAAGGAATGAGAGGGCTTTCCCCAATCCGTAGAATAAGGTAGTTGATTTTCAAACCCTCGATAAACTTCTTGAGCCTGGCAGTCTCAATCTCTTCAAAATCGATTCCGATCACGACCACTGGAACGGGATCGCTCAGCTTTGAAATTTCGATTAAATCCGGAATTTCTTTAAGGCATGGACTGCACCAGGTTGCCCAAAAATTGACAATCACCCACTCTCCACGAAATTCCGACAAGCTGTGCATTTGCCCATCGGGGTCCGGCAAGGTAAAGTCAACTGCTTGACTGGACCATACACTGCCTGAGTACAACAGCAAGGCAGCGCATAGAAC
>CAZYSR010000036.1:0-3851 GCA_964649525.1 uncultured Gammaproteobacteria bacterium | reverse complement strand
ACGTCGAGTTTATCGCGGAGAGTCCTCGGGAGGTATTAATGCGAAAGATTCGCCGCATCTTCCTGCGTCCAGATTTGACCGTTGATGAAGTTAATATTCTGCGTGGAATTCTGACAGCCATCGAAAAGAAGACCAAAGCTTGAACGACACGACTGTCTCAACGAAATGAAGCAGAATTGTGATGCGATGGGTGATACGAATTTTGATTTTGTTGCTTGTGATTTTGGCAGGTCCAATCTATATGCTGGTCACCGGAGATTTCATGGGTAGACATTGGTCACAAGCAGAAAATGGATCCGCGGGTATTGCGCCCCATCCTTCCGAGTTTAGTGAAGCGGTTGTGCAAGTCTATGCGGCTCGGACGTGGGGTGCGCGGGGTGCTGTTGCTGTTCATACTTGGATTTCTGTCAAACCCACTAATGCATCAGCTTATACGGTTTATCAGAAGATTGGCTGGCGTTTGCGATATAGAAATTCTGCCATGTCATTTCGAGAAGATGTTCCCGACCGATATTGGTATGGCAATGAACCCTGGCTGCTTGCTGATCTACGTGGAGAGCACGTGGATGCGGTGATTGATAAGATTCACAGTGCTGCCATGACATATCCACATGCTAACGAATACAGACTTTGGCCGGGGCCTAATAGCAATTCGTTTACAGCTTGGGTACTCCGAAGGGTACCGGAACTTAAAGCAGATTTACCGCCCACGGCAATCGGTAAGGATTGGCTCGGCTCGGGTAATTTTTGGGGACCGGCACCGAGTTCAACCGGATATCAGATTTCGCTATTGGGTGTACTAGGTGTTACAGTTGGTATTGAAGAGGGGCTCGAATTAAATCTTGCAGGTGCACACATCGGAGTTGACCCACTTGATCTTGCATTGCGATTACCAGGTATTGGTATTCTTTCCAAGGATGGATACCATTAAAAGATACTTGTAACTCTGACATTTACCGTTTCGAGTTAAAAATTTAATTCAATGTGAATTCTGAAACAGTGAGCTTGGAATTAAGAAGTTCGTACTCACTTTCACCGCTTGAAGTAAAATTTTGTGACACTTGAATTTTCGACTGTTTCGAACTATCTTTTATCCAGTAGCAACTGCATCAAAGCGAAAATGGCCATAACACTGACAGAATCTGCAGCAGACCGGGTTCGATCCTACCTCGACGGATCAGACGGTCAGGGACTAAGGTTTGGTGTGCGAACAACCGGCTGTTCCGGTTTCGCATATGTTGTTGATATCGCGTCCGAAGCAAATTCAGACGATCATGTTTTCCAAAGCCGTGGAATCGATGTATTTGTCGACCCCAAAAGCCTCGAACTGGTAGATGGAACCACAATTCATTTTGAAAAACAGGAACTAGCTGAATCGTTCGTCTTCAAAAATCCAAACGTCAGTGCTGAATGTGGTTGTGGTGAAAGTTTCACCGTTGATTGATTAATCTATCTTCTGGGCGACGTTGGCATCCTGACGCGCCAAATTTCCTCCAGACCTGTGTCAGCGCCGTCGTCAATTCAATCCCAATTCGAACGCCCGTCAGTCTCAATTGAGACGCTTGGTTGCAAGGTCAACCTCTTTGAATCAGAATACATTTCGAGTCAACTGCAGTCTCGTCCTCGGGCGAAGATAGAATCTCACGGGAAAGACGTTTGCATCATCAATACCTGTACCGTAACGCGCGAAGCTGACAGACAGTCGCGTCAAGCAATACGGCGCGTCATCCGAAAAAATCCCGATTCAACCATCATTGTGACTGGCTGCTATGCCGAAATGCAGCCCGATGAGTGTGCAAGCATCCCGGGTGTTGATTACGTTGTTCCAGGTAGCAGGAAACTACAGATACCACAACTGATTTCAGGTGAGGTTGGTTTAGATGACTTGATTTCATCTTCAAAGAACAGAGCTTCCACTCTCATGCCTGAACTGGCAGTCACTGGTTTTGATTCAAGAGCGAGGGCTAACTTGCAAGTACAGCAGGGATGTGATAACGGTTGTACGTTTTGCATCATTCACAAAGCAAGGGGCCCTAGCCGGTCGATTGCGCCGACGACTGTGCTGCGTCAGGTGGAAAGCTTTGTCGAACAGGGATTTGCAGAAATCGTAATCTGCGGCATTGACTTGGGATCCTATGGCGACGATCTTGAAAATGACGGTAATATCGATATGAATTTAGCGGTGTTGACGAGTGAGTTGGCTGAAAGACATCCTGATACTCGATTTCGACTAAGTTCCATTGATCCGGCCCACATAACCCCTAAGCTCGTTAGTGTCATTGAACGTTTCGATAACATTTGCCCGCACATTCATCTTTCATTGCAGAGTGCATCACCGATTATTCTGAAACGTATGAAAAGACGTTATCAGCCAGATGATGTTTATGCTGCTGTTGCCGCGCTCCGGACCGTCCGATCAGATTTGGTCCTGTCAGCTGACATCATGGCTGGTTTTCCCACTGAATCTGAGTCCGATTTTGAAATGACTAAGTCTGCAATTTTCGATCTGGAAATTGCTTATCCTCACGTTTTTGCGTACTCGGAGAGAGACGGGACTCCCGCTGCAAGGATTCCGAAGCAGGTTCCACTTGAGGTTCGGAAAACGCGTGCAAGACTGCTGCGACATGCGGGCGATACGGTACGCCAAAAAGTAATTTCACGCTACGTGGGGAAATCTGCCGAAGTCCTGACCGAATGCATAGTCAGTCATTCCAAATCGATGATGTACCGTGCTCGTTTATCCAATTACCTGCCGGTTTACTTTAAAAGTGAGCATGACGTATCAGGTCGATTTATGGAACTCAATCTGACCGGCCCGCATCATGATGGATTGCTTGGACAATTCCACAAGGACTGAGCAAATCAGGCTGTTTTGAGCCGGAATTTAACGTGATTAGCGCCAATTGGACTGGCGATAATTCGTAAAATATTCAGTCTGACACAAGCCGCGGATGCTCTCAAAGTAATCCGCCAAACAAACCCAAAAAATTCCAAATTCTGACTCAAATATCAAGGTGCACGCTATATGGCTGTAGAACGAACTTTATCCATAATCAAACCCGACGCAGTACGAAGAAATCTGATAGGCGAAATCAATCGCCGATTCGAAGCCGGTGGGCTATCAATTGTGGGTTGTAGAATGCTTCATTTGGACCAGGCGCAGGCAGAGGGATTTTACGCAGTGCACAAAGAGCGACCATTTTTTTCCAGCCTGGTTGAGTATATGCAGTCCGGTCCGGTTGTCGTGCAGGTTCTGGAAGGAAAGAATGCAGTTGTCGCAAATCGTGAAATCATGGGCGCGACCAATCCGGCTGACGCTGCTCCTGGCACTATCCGTGCAGACCTCGCCGAGTCGTTAGAGCGAAATTCTGTGCATGGGTCAGATTCACTGGAAAACGCAAAAATTGAAATCGCCTTTTTCTTTTCTGACGACCAGATTCATTCGCGCTAAACCTGTTCGGCTGTTGATTTCAGCCGACGGGATGAAATGGCTATGAAAGTCAACCTCATAGGATTCCCCAAAAATCAACTGATTGAATTCTTCGCTGATCTTGGTGAACCAAGTTTTCGCGCGAGCCAGGTTCTTAAGTGGATTCACCAGCGTGGTGTCACCAAATTCGAGGAGATGACTGACCTTAGCAAGTTGCTTCGAGCCAAACTTGCTGAAATCGCAGTCATCGAAGGACTCAAGCCAGTGACTGACATAGTTTCAGCGGATGGCACCCGTAAATGGCTTCTTGCACTACCAGATGGGAATTGCATTGAAACAGTATTTATCCCTGAAGATAGCCGCGGAACGCTTTGTATTTCGTCACAAGTGGGTTGTTCTTTAAATTGCACGTTTTGTGCTA
>CAZYSR010000035.1:0-3585 GCA_964649525.1 uncultured Gammaproteobacteria bacterium | reverse complement strand
GAACGGCAACCGCACCAACTGCATCATCAATCTTGAACCTACGTTCGACATAGTAATGCATCTTGTACATGAAAATCACGCCCACGATTGCGATGAACATGGCTTGGATTGGGTGATACAGGTCGTTCCCGGCAGATGCCGCGATAATACCTGCAAGACCTGATGAATAGGTCCAAAAGGCATCGCCTTTTGAAATCCAATAGCCAGCTAACAGTCCGCCTGACAGAGACATCAGGAAATTAACCGTAATCGCACTTAGTGTTGTTGGGCCAAGATAAATGTTGGTCGCTGAGAAGAATTCGCCATCACCTGACTGAACATCCCAGATCGGAACATTACAAGCAACGTAAAATCCCCAGAATCCGGTATAGATGAGAAACAGTCCGATTGCAACCAACCACGGATTTCTAGGGTTAATGTTGCGAGGCGAACCATCTGCAGCAAACTTGCCGATTCTTGGGCCGAGTACAAACAGCACACCCAAGGCGAAACCACCTGCAATTGCGTGAATCACTCCGGACGCATAGGCATCGTGATAGCCCAGCAGCTGAACCATCCAACCACCTGAGTGCCATCCCCAGGCAGCATCAATGATCCAGAAAACAGACCCGATAGCCACCGCCAAAATCCAGAAGCCACCCGATTGAATTCGTTCAATTACTGAACCGGATACAATCGAAGCCGCTGTCCAGGAGAACAGCAAAAATGCTGCCCAGAACACACCATTGATGCGCTCCCAGCCATCAGCACCAGCACCCATATGGGCTCCCATCAACTGACTCCAGGGTTCGGCATGCGGAGACTCTACGATTCCGCCAGTGATCCAAGGTCCATTGGGAAAGGCAAAATATATCCACCAGCCGAAAAAGAAAAATGTAATTGTCACCAGCGGAATCAGCATTGTGTTCTTCATCAATGTATGAATGTGGTTTTTTCGGCGAGACGCGCCTACCTCATACATACAGAAGCCAATGTGAATCAAGAACATGATGACAACCGTAAGCCAATAGTAAAACTCAGTAAATATTACTATCAGAGCTCCTAATTGGTCATCCATAGTCTACTACCTCCTCAAGCGTACGACATGAAGATCCCTGCATCTTTTATTATTTTTCTCGGAGGCGTCAGGGACCGCCCCCGATTTAACTCATCAGGTTCAATTGTACACCAACTTTTTCCGATACTCTGTAACCCGGCTAAGCAGGAATTCAGTCGATTTGCTTGTATTCTACATCGCTCGTTTCAAGATCCATCGCAGCACTGATCAGTGCTTTCGTGTAGGGTTCTTGAGGGTTGTTGTAGATTTGTTCTGTTGCTCCCTGTTCAACAACACGTCCGAATTGCATGACCACCACAGAACTCGACATTGCACGCACTACCGAAAGATCGTGACTGATGAAAAGATATGCCAGTGCGTGTGCTTCCTGAAGATTTCTCAATAATTCAATGATTTGTGACTGAACTGATCGGTCAAGTGCGGATGTCGGTTCGTCCAATACAACAAACCTAGGCTTTAGAATCATTGCTCTCGCAATTGCGATCCGTTGTCGCTGGCCACCTGAGAACTCATGGGGATATCGATGTCGGGTGTCCACATCCAGTTCAACTTCTCTTAGAACTTCAACAACGCGATCGTCGCGATCGGATTTTGTCATCTCCCGATGATGCACTTTTAGTCCCTCTGCGACGATATCGGCGACTGTCATTCTGGGACTCAGACTACTATATGGATCCTGAAATACGATCTGCATGCTTTTTCGCAGATTCCGCAGCTCTTTTGTCGTTCGACCCTGAATCTCATTGTCCAGAAAGCGAATACTTCCGCGGCTTGAAATCAGTCTCAACATAGCAAGCGCTAACGAGGTTTTTCCAGATCCGGATTCACCGACAACACCGACGGTTTCTCCAGCCCGAATTGTAATATTGACATCATCCACTGCCTTGACATAATCCACAACCCTTCGCAACACTCCCCTACGAATCGGGTACCAGACTCTCAGTGAGTCTAGCTCAGCAACGACAGATGCCGTTTCGGTAGGTTGTCCTCCACTACCTGATGGCTCTGCCGCCAGTAGCATCTTGGTATAGTCGTGTTCAGGCGAGTCAAAGATTTGATTCTTGGTTCCCGTTTCTACGAATTTACCGTTCCGCATTACGCAAATTCTATCGGCAAGTTTGCGCACAATATTTAGGTCATGGCTGATGAGCAGCATAGACATACCCAACTGCTGCTGTAAATCTAGCAGCAATTCCAAAATTTCTGCCTGAATGGTGACATCCAGCGCAGTGGTCGGTTCATCAGCAATGAGCAATCCTGGTTCATTCGCTAACGCCATAGCGATCATCACGCGCTGACGCTGTCCGCCTGAAAGTTGATGTGGATATGCGTCCAATCGCTGTCTGGCATTGCGGATTTTGACCATTTCAAGCAACTCTAGTGATCGGTTTCGGGCATCGGTCTTGCTCATGCTGCGATGAAGAATCAGCGACTCACTGATTTGCTTGGAGATGGTATGCAGAGGATTGAGTGATGTTTGTGGCTCCTGGAAGATCATCCCAATCTTGTCACCTCGATAGGTTTCAAGAACATTGCGCTCAGCACCTAGAAGTTCCTGGCCATCATAGGTGATGCTTCCACTGGGATGGTATGCAGTCGGATAGGGTAACAGCTGAATGATTGATAGTGCTGAAACTGACTTTCCAGAACCGCTTTCACCGACAATTGCCAGAGTCTCACCCTGATGAATATCAAACGAAACGTTTTTTACAGCATGGGTGACGCTGGCTACCGTTTTGAACGATACCGATAGATTACTCACCTGTACCAGACAGGCTGACTGATTCTTATTAGTTGAATTTTTTGTCATTCAAACGATTTTCTGGGATCGAATGCGTCGCGAATTGCTTCGCCAATGAACATTAGCAGGCTAAGCATTATCAATATGACAAAGAACCCGGTTAAGCCTAACCATGGTGCCTGCAAGTTTGCTTTACCCTGTGCCAGTAATTCTCCTAGTGAAGCTGAACCCGGCGGTAGGCCAATTCCGAGAAAGTCCAATGAAGTGAGAACTGTCACTGAACCCGCCAATGTGAATGGCATAAATGTAATCGTAGCTACCAAAGCATTTGGCAGCACATGTTTGAACATAATTCGTGTGTTCGAGACACCTAAAGCGCGTGCTGCGGTGATATAGTCGAAATTCCGAGCCCTTAAAAATTCTGCTCGAACTACGCCGACGAACCCCATCCAGGAGAATAGTAGCAGCAGCCCCAGCAACCACCAAAAATTCGGTTCTACCACGCTCGCCAGAATGATTAGCAAATACAGTGTCGGCAATCCGGCCCACACTTCAATGAAACGCTGAAAAAGTAGATCGATCCAACCGCCGAAAAAGCCTTGAACCGCGCCAGCTGCTACACCAATGATGGCACTGATTACTGTCAGTGTGAATCCGAACAGCACCGATATTCGAAATCCGTATAGCAGCCTTGCTACAACATCCCGTGCCTGATCATCTGTACCAAGCCAATGCTCACCGTCCGGTGGTGATGGTGCCGGTGATGGCAAGTCCCAGGCTACAGTGC
>CAZYSR010000034.1:0-2226 GCA_964649525.1 uncultured Gammaproteobacteria bacterium | reverse complement strand
CATGATGGGGTCACTGGAAGCGATTCGAGTAAAGTCATAGAATCCGGCGGCGGCAAGATCGAAACATTCTGCACTTCTTGAATGATTAGCGATGTAGTTTACCAATCCGAAAGCAACCAGATGTGGTAAGTGACTGCTTGCAGATACTAACTGATCATGTGTGTCAGCATTCATTTCAGTTACAACCGAACCGGCTGCAAGCCACAAATTCCGAACCAGATCGGTTGCTTCTTCACCGCTTTGCCGACTAGGCGTGATGATGGTACGTTTACCATCGTACAAATCACCTGTGGCAGCGTTCACACCTGAATTTTCGCGCCCAGCTATCGGATGTGCCGCTATAAAACCCTGAAAACCCCAATCGAAATGTCGCTCTGCGGACTGGATGATGCTTCCTTTTACGCTTCCAGCATCGGTGATGACAGAATTGTGATAGTCTGCAAGTGATATTTTCTGGAAAATAAAATCTGTTGCCAGCACTGGAGTGGATACGAAAATCACATCACTATTTCCGACCTCATTGGAGAAATCAAGTGTATAGCGGTCAATGACTCCCAATTCCACACCCCTTTCCAGGCTCTCCTGGGTTCTTCCCGCACCAACAATTTCACCTACTACACCAGCATTACGCAAGGCCATGGCAAACGACCCACCTATCAGTCCAACTCCAATAACCAACAGGCGATCAATGTAGACTCCCGACACTATTAGAAAACTCCCTGTTCTTTAAGTCTTTGAAATTCAGTCAGAACTTTTTGATTTTCTGACTCAGTTCCGACTGAAACCCGAAGGTGATTCGGCATTCCGTACCCACCGATCGGACGTGCAATAACCCCCGATCGCAACAGTTTTTCATGAATTGGCATCGCCATTGTACCCATGTCTACTGCAACAAAATTACCAACCGATTCGATGGTGTCGAGCCCCAGTGCTTCGAATCCTTTGCACAGCACAATCATCTGCTCGTCATTCAACTTACGGGAACGCTCACAATGCTCATCATCATGTAAAGCCTCGACAGCTGCCGCCAACGCCAGACTGCTACAGTTAAAGGGTTGCCGAGCACGGTTCATCAAATCACAGATTTCGGGGCTCGCCAAGGAATACCCGACGCGCAATCCTGCCAAACCAAAAATCTTTGAAAATGTCCGCGTTACGACGAGATTCGGGTAATCGTCAAGCCATGTTGTGCAATCTGGATACTCAGGGCGGGTTACATACTCAGCATATGCTTCATCGACAACAACGATGCATGAATGAGGCACCCGATTCAGCAGCGCCCGCAATTCTACATCAGTTGACCAAGTGCCAGTCGGATTGTTGGGATTGGCGATATACACAATTCGAGTCTCTTCATCAACCGCATCCGACATGGCAGCCAGGTCATGCCGATAACCTGGAGCGTCAACCACTTCAATCCTGGCGTGAACATAAACCAGTGAAAGATAGTAGACAATGAACGCATGTTTAGAAATGACGCCCTTCTGACCGGGTCTCACAAAGACCCGAGCCAACATATCCAACACATCGTTAGAACCGTTACCTAGGCAAATTTGATTCATCTCAACGCCGTGACGCGCTGCGATAGCAGTTTTGAGCTCGTATCCTGAACCATCAGGGTAGCGATGGAGATTAGAAGCGCGAGACTGAATCAGTCGAATAGCACCTTCTGGCGGACCGAGCGGATTTTCGTTCGAAGCAACCTTAACAGCATCCCGGATGTTGAATCGCCGCTCAATTTCCTCAATCGGCAATCCAGGGTCGTAGGGAGCTAATTGCCTGATGCCGGGAGCAGCAATCTTGTAGGCGTCAAATTTGTCTGACATTAAACGGCGTTCTTTGGATAAGATCCAAGCAACTTGAACAGAGGGGCTTCTTCCTGGAGTTCTTTAAAGAGGGCAATCACATTCTCGTCATCACAATGCCCATCAAAATCGACAAAGAACACATACTCCCAGTTGCCTTTCTGACTGGGATGTGACTCGATTTTGGTCATGTTAATGCCATGACGCGCAAACGGTTCAAGCAGTTTTAGCAAAGAACCGGGAACACTTTGCTTGGACATCAAAACACTGGTCTTATCCTGCCCACTGGGACCAACGACATCCTTTCCAATAATAAGAAACCGAGTTGCATTTGCAACAAAATCTTCAATGTTAGTCCGTAGTACATTGACGCCATAAAGCTTGGCGGCGTTTTCACTCGCGATTGCAGCCTTAGTAGGAT
>CAZYSR010000033.1:0-3455 GCA_964649525.1 uncultured Gammaproteobacteria bacterium | reverse complement strand
ATCCTCGGGAACTGTCCGGTGGCCAGCAACAGCGTGTCGGAATTGCCCGTTCGCTATCCGTGGAACCTAAAATCTGGTTTCTAGACGAACCCTTTTCTGCCCTTGACCCGCTGATCCGCCGAGAAATGCAAGATGAATTCTTGAGAATTCAGTCGGTGCTGAACAAGACAATTGTGTTTATCACCCATGACTTCAATGAAGCTGTGAGACTGGCGGATCGTATCGCCATCATGAAAGATGGCGCAATCATTCAAATCGGCACACCGGAAGAACTGGTGATCAGTCCAGCCGACGATTACGTTGAGGAATTTACCAATGACTTGTCTAGGGCGAAGGTTCTCACTGCAAAAACTGTGATGTCTAAACCTGATCCAGATGTGCAAGCTGGTGGCAGGGTTTCCAGTTCAACCAAAATTCAGGACCTGGCAGAAGACCTGATTAAATCCGAACTACCCTTCCATGTTGTCGACAAGGATGGCAACGTAATTGGGCAGCTGACACGTGACGCAGTCGTTGATGTACTGGTTAAACAACCGTAGTCAACGTATTGTTTGACTGACATGAACTCAACTGTCGGCCTGTCATCACGACACAAATTTGCATATACATGGCCACTTGCCTGGGGAGTGGCATTCACCGTGGTCGCGTTCATCTGGATTGGTGGTGACCTGTGGCAGTGGGCAGTCAAAGCCCCCAAGGAATTAACCTGGAACGTTGAAGCACTGGGCAGTTGCACCAGTGTGCGTTTATGCGTTACGGGATTTTTCAAGTTCATGGTCAGCAATGAAGCCTACATATTTCCCTGGACATTTAAAGAATTTACCCGCTTTGTTGCAGCGTGTATTGAATTCCCCTACCAGATAATTCGTTCGTTTCTTGCAGCCGGCTTTACGATTCCACTGAGCGGCGGTGAATCTTGGCAGTCACCGCCTATTTCATGGCTCGGACTTACTGTTGTACTGACTGCAGTGGCTTACCGTCTAAAGGACTGGAAGCTGGCTCTCATGGTATTTCTGTGTGTCGCTTACCTTGCCGTCTTTGG
The DNA here is from genome assembly GCA_964649525.1 of uncultured Gammaproteobacteria bacterium. Lineage (GTDB taxonomy): Bacteria > Pseudomonadota > Gammaproteobacteria > Arenicellales > JAJDZL01 > JAJDZL01. The sequence goes on along the minus strand of CAZYSR010000033.1, from coordinate 2,413 downwards.
AAACTGGGAAAGTGCCGCAATCACGTTATCCTCGATTGCAGTTGCTGTACCAATAGGAATCGTATTTGGTGCGCTGATCGGAATTCTCGGTTATCGCTACGAAAAATTTGAACGGGCGATTACACCGATATTGGACCTGATGCAGACGGTACCCATATTTGCCTATCTGGTGCCGGTGTTATTTCTTTTTGGATTTGGACCAGTTTCAGCAGTCGCTGCCACGGTGATCTATGCCATGCCACCCATGGTTCGCATCACCATGCTAGCGCTCAAGACAGTGCCGTTAGAAATCAAGGAATTTGGCAAGATGGTCGGGTGCACCCAACGTCAAATGACCTGGCGAGTTCTGATTCCAGCCGCCGCACCCGGACTGATGGTTGGCGTCAATCAGGTGATTATGCTGTCGTTAAACATGGTCATCATTGCGTCCATGATTGGTGCAGGTGGATTGGGCTTTGATGTTCTTGCATCTCTCAGGCGACAAGCGATTGGAGATGGACTTGAAGCGGGAATTGCAATTACTCTGATCGCAATTGTTTTGGATCGACTGACACAGGCTTGGGCATCAAGGAGTCCAGCGCCACATCAAGAGACCAAGCCGACACTACTGCGGAGACACAAAAATCTTTTCCTGGCATTGTTGATTTTGGTGGGAACAACGGCCGTCAGTTTTGTTGCACCATTTTTTGCACAGTGGCCAGAGCAGTTTGAAATTTCTACCGGTCAGTTTTGGAATGATCTAATCAAGTGGATCAACATCAACTTCTTTGATGAACTTGAAGCAGTCAAAGTCTTCCTGTTACTTAATGTACTTAAACCAGTAAAAGCATTTTTGCTTGCTTTGCCCTGGCCTGGTGTCCTGCTGTTTCTGGGAATCGCAGGACTTCAACTAGGTGGAATCAGACTGGCAATTCTGGTTGTTTCATGTGCGAGTTTCATATTGATAACCGGACAATGGACAAAGGCTATGATTACCGTTTACCTCTGTGGAATCTCGGTGGTCATTGCAGCAATGATTGGAATAACAATCGGTGTGATAGCATCCCGCTACCCGGTTCTCAAACGCTCAGTGCTGGTATTTATTGATACACTGCAGACTCTGCCGAGTTTTGTTTATTTGCTTCCGGTTGTCATGTTGTTTAGAGTGGGAGACTTTTCAGCCATGGTGGCTGTCGTTCTCTACGCCCTGCCCCCTGCGGTACGCTACACTCTCTATGGAATTCAGCAGATCTCACCATCCTTGATTGAAGCGGCAAAAACATCTGGCTGTACAAAAAGACAGTTGTTAACCAAGGTTCAATTTCGTCTCGCTTGGCCCGAAATTATGCTTGGAGTGAATCAGACAGTTATGTTTGCTCTTTCCATGCTTGTCATTACTGCATTGGTCGGCACAAGGGACTTAGGTCAGGAAGTCTATATTGCCCTGACCAAAGCAGATACCGGTAGAGGACTTGTTGCCGGTTTGTCAGTGGCATTTATAGCAATCATCACTGACCGTCTGATATCCGCTGCTGCAAAAAAACGTAAGCAAGCTTTAGGACTCTAAATTTTTCGAGACTACTCGAGTGTCCATTCCACAACATTGCAAAATCGTGATAATCGGGGGCGGAATCATTGGTTCCTCTACTGCCTATCATCTAGCCCAACGAGGAGAAACCGACTGTGTCGTTCTTGAACAGGGCGAATTTACCAACGGTTCAACCTGGCATGCGGCGGGTTTGGTTGGTCAGTTGCGTAGCAGTGCAAACATTACTCAACTTCTCAAATATTCTGTTGATCTATACGACCGGCTAGAAGCTGAAACTGGACAGGCAACCGGCTGGAAAATGAACGGTGGCCTGCGTTTGGCTTGTGATCCAGAACGCGTTCGGGAGATAAAACGCCAGACAACAATGGCGCATTCTTTTGGACTCGAAATGCATTATCTGACGCCACAGGAGACAGCAGAATTGTGCCCCATTCTGTCGACTTCTGATTTACTGGGAGCAGCATTTTTACCCACCGACGGACAAGCCAACCCCTCAGATCTCACTCGATCACTAATCGCGGGCGCAAGGCAGAAAGGGATAAGGTTTGTTGAGCAGGTTTGCGTAAAGTCAATCGGCACCGAAAATCAATCGGTTAAATCGGTGATGACAAACCAAGGTACGATTGAATGTGAATACGTCGTCAACTGCACCGGATTGTGGTCTAGGGCTCTAGGTGCCTTATCTGGTGTCAATGTGCCAATCGTACCAATGAAACACCACTACATCGTAACCGGTAAAGTACATGGTGTCGCCAGTAACATGCCTACTGTTCGGGATCCGGATCGACTTATTTATTTAAAAGAAGAAGTCGGTGGACTGGTTTTTGGCGGTTATGAGTTAAATCCGCAACATTGGGATGTGAATCAACCCGGTGAAAAATTTGG
>CAZYSR010000032.1:0-1878 GCA_964649525.1 uncultured Gammaproteobacteria bacterium | reverse complement strand
GAAGCTTAGCCTCAGCTATGGAAATGAATGCATATTTGAGGACTTTTCGCTGGAACTTGAATCCGGCAAAATGGTCTGTCTTCTTGGTAAAAGTGGTTCTGGAAAATCGACCTTACTACATTTCATTGCCGGACTTTTGCCGTCAAACATCGCGCGTGGTTCAGTTATCGCTGATGACAAATTACCTCTAAGCGGACGAATCGCATGGATGGCACAGCAGGACCTGCTGCTACCATGGCTGAAGATCATTGACAACATCAATCTTGGTTCCCTGCTACGTGGCAACCGTACCAAACAAGATCGAGAGCAGGCACGACAACTTCTAAAGGATGTAGAGCTCGAAGGAGTCGAGAACCGCTATCCGCATGAACTCTCTGGTGGAATGCGACAACGTGTAGCACTTGCCCGAACTTTAGCGGAACAGCGACCTGTGAATCTGCTCGACGAACCTTTTTCGGGGCTTGACGCGAGCACCCGCTATCAACTTCAAGGATTAGCTAGCCGTTTGCTGGCCAATCGTACGACACTGCTCGTAACACACGATCCTCTCGAAGCGCTTCGCATGGCAGATCAGATTTTTGTTCTCGATGGACGTCCTGCTCAGGTTGCAAGCCCAGTTACGCCTCCCGGTGACCCACCGCGCCAGCTGGCAGACAGTCGAATGGGTGAATCCTATACTCAACTGATGCACCAACTCAATCATCCGGAAGTCAATCGGCATGCTGCGTAGATTTGCTGTCATTATTGCTGTTTTGATCATACTGTGGCAGCTGGTTGTCTGGTTAACCCAGGCACCTGCGTTCATATTGCCACCGCCTTACGATGTCGGACAAGCACTCGTTCGGCACTTTGATGAGATCATGTTCCACGCGGGCGTAACAATGGTTGAAATAGTACTCGGATTACTCCTGGGATGTACCATAGGAGCCCTGAGTGCCTGGACTATTCTTCGTTTTCGACCCGTACGAAGCTGGTTCTTACCTGTACTGGTTGCAAGTCAGGCTTTGCCTGTATTTGCGATTGCACCAGTTTTGATGCTATGGCTTGGATTCGGTATGGGGTCTAAGATTGCAATGGCCACTCTCATCATTTACTTCCCCGTAACGGCCGCGCTATACGACGGATTGCGAAACACAGACTCCGGCTGGATCAACCTTGCCAGAATTATGGGTGCTACCAATCACACCGCACTCAAGTACATCCGATTACCTGCAGCCTTGCCTTCCCTAGGGTCAGGTCTCCGAATTGCTGCTGCGATCGCACCGATCGGTGCTGTAGTCGGGGAATGGGTGGGATCGAGTACTGGACTCGGCTATCTGATGCTGCATGCAAATGCTAGAACTCAGGTTGATCTGATGTTCGCTGCGCTGCTGGTGCTCGCAGCTTTTGCAGTTTTTCTTTATTTTGGAATTGATTATCTGGTTAAACGAACAGTATTTTGGCAATCAGAAACCAATCTTGAAACAACTTAATTGAACTATGAAAAAGATACTCAAACTAATGACTGTCCTCTTGTGTCTGGCCGCAATCAATACCAGCCATGCAGAGGAAAAATTCACAGTACTGCTTGACTGGTACGTGAATCCCGATCATGGGCCGTTGTACGTTGCGGATGCACAAGGCTTCTTTGAAGAGGTTGGGTTGGATGTGGAACTGATTGCGCCATCCAATCCGAACGACCCGCCAAAATTGGTAGCCGCCAAAAAGGCGCAGATCGCAATTTCCTACCAACCGCAATTGCACTTGCAAGTTGATCAGGGTCTGCCACTGGTGAGAATCGGCACCCTGGTTGCGACACCTCTCAATTGCATCGTAGTCCTGGCAGATTCAGACATCAATCAGATTAGCGATCTGAAAGGCCGCAAAGTTGGCTACTCA